>JBKJJR010000173.1:0-4124 GCA_046597835.1 Pyrinomonadaceae bacterium | reverse complement strand
GGGTTAGCAATTCAATATGACGGCAAGATCGTTGTCGCCGGTAACAGCGATAGATACCCGAACTCCAAGTTTGCTATTGTTCGCTATAACACGAACGGCGTACTTGATACTTCATTTGGCGAAGCAGGTAAAGTTGTTATCCCCGTGGGTAACATTTGCGATTTTGCACATTCAGTAGCGATTCAGCCTGGGGACGGCAAGATCGTTGTCGCCGGCAAGAGTTTTACCGGCACAGACAGCGCATTTGCGGTTGTCCGCCTCAATCCAAGCGGCTCACTGGATACTACATTTAACGGCACCGGCAAGGTTATTACTTTCAGTCCGGGGAATAATGCTTCTGCCGTGGCAATTCAGGACGACGGCAAGATTGTCGCGGCCGGTGGATATGATGCTGACGCATCCAGCTTTGTTTTGGTTGGGTATCTAAGCGGGCCGGTAACCGGCAAGATTGCGTTTACGAGCGACCGCGATGGCTATTATTCTCAAATATATGTGATGAACAATGACGGCACGCAGCAAACTCGCCTGACGAACAATAACGACACGGATTCACTTCCGGCTTTCTCACCCGACGGAAGAAAGATCGCATATGTCAGCCAGCCAAGTGTCTTTCCATTGCCTTCCACTATCAAGATCATGAACGCCGACGGATCAAATCAAACCGTGCTGACCCCGATCACTGTAAGCCGCCTTGCACAATATCCTTGGTCCATAAATACGTCATTGAGCTGGTCGCCCGACGGCCGCAAGATCGCCTTTGATGATGAAGGCGAGATATTTACCATCAATGTTGACGGCACCAATCGAACAAATTTGACCAACAATCATGCTACCGACATTGGGCCTGCGTGGTCGCCTGACGGTTCGCGCATCTTGTTTAGCAGTTCCCGTGCTGGCTATTCAACAATGCACATTATGAATGCTGACGGCAGCGACGTGAAAGTATTGCCAAGCGACGGCTATTTCTGGGACGTGTCGCCGGACTGGTCGCCGAACGGCAATTACATTGTCTTTCTTCTTCGATCGGAAGATTTTCAACCGATCATTTGTACTGCCAATGCCGACGGCACAAATCGTAAAATCTTCGACGGCTTTGGATTTGGCAATGGGGCTAGAAATAAACCGAAGTGGTCGCCTGACGGAACGAAGATCGTCTTTGACAATTGGCATTACTTGAGTGGCGACTGTCAAATTTATTTGAAAAGTGTGAGCGGTGACGTAATCACCCGATTAACAAACACGATCGGCCATAATTATCAACCGTCATGGCAGCCTCGGAGACCTCGGGCTTCGACGATTAGGGTGGGGACGAAGGCACCGATGTAGGCACGCAAGATGCTGATCAGCCCTAAGAACGCCCAAAAACCCGATTGGCAGCCGCTGCTGGCAAAGCTTGTCGAGTCTGAGAAAAAAGACTTGCTATTTTGAGAGTTTACAGATAAGATGCGGGAACAATCGCTAAGTAGTATGCGGCTATCCTGTCCATGGAATTTACCAGGGTCGGGGGAACCGTCAATTTCGACGGCGTAAATGTCGTAATTTCGTAGAAAAAAAACAAAAAGGAGTAGAAAAAACTAACATGAAAAATACAATCTTAAATCGATTAATGATTTCCTTTGGCTGTGTCGCGTTTATAACGCTGGTACTCGGTTCAAACGCGTTCGCTCAAAGTGATCGAAGCGGCAATGTCAAAACCAGCATAGCCCAAGTCCATGTGATCGCAACCGGGGGGGTCGTTCACCAAGCCGGTGCGTCGCTCTCGCGAAACAACGACGGCGTATTTGGCGAAATATCCACATCTGGACTGACGCCTGGGCACGTCGCCACAATGTGGTGGGTAATTTTCAACAATGCAGAATTTTGCGCCACTCCGGTATGCACTCCGCCGGATCTTAACAATCCACTGGTCAATGGTGCCCTCCAATTCGGCGGCGGGACTATTGTCGGCGCAGGCGGAAGAGCGGATTTCAGCGGTTACCTCGTCGAAGGCGATAACGACGGATTTTACCTAAACCCGGCCTTTCCAAACATGCCCAATCCGGCACCCGGAATAGTCAATGCAAAAACGGTGCAGGTCCATATGGCCATTCGCTCACACGGACCGGCCAGCGCAGATCCGGCTGTCTTAGCATTGCAGCTAACGACATTTCCCGGCGGATGCTCGATGGCAAATCCATGTGCGACCCTTCAGGCGGTCCCATTCCTCCCGTAGTTTGGGTTGCCTGCCGATCTCGTGGGGCGGTTTGACTACGTTTTTTAGTTCAAACCGTCCCGCCGGGTGAGGTTGTAGGACATTTATCATCCGACGCGAAGCGATACGAACAATTAACACGGGCTCCGTTTTTTTGTTGCTTATTGACGAAAGTTCAATGTATAATCTCTCGTTCAGAAAAATAACAAGGTCGTCTTGCCGGACGAGGGTGGTTAAAAGTAAAGCGTTTTGATAATGATGCCCGTTCTCATATGCACTCTACTTCCGGATTCAACTAAATTTACTTCAGGTGAGGCACTATGAAAATGAAAAATGCTGAAAGTATGGATATTGTTTCGGCGGGGGACTCGACAGTTAGCCGCCGAAAGTTTTTTGGAAAATTAGGGACGGCTGCCATTGGCGCCGCCGCGTTGGGAGCTGCAGCTCCACTCGTGGACAGAAAAGCCCGCGTAGCTGCCGCCGAGCCTGTAAGTGGAAATTCCTTTTATCACCAACGGGCGCAGGCGTCGTATCAATTTCGCGTAAGCTGCGCGCAGGAAAATTTTCAGCCGATTCCGCCACGGTTCGAGCGTCCCAGCAATGGCGACGAGCTGCTTTATCCAAACCGGATCGGCAACTACTCGAAAGGCCTCCCGCATCAGGCAAACGGCGAAGTCGTACCATCCGCATACAATGCTTTGCTTGACGCTCTGCGCACGGGAAACCCGGCATTATTCGAGCAGATCCCAATGGGCGGCGTACAGAGATTGACAAGCCCGCAGTCTGGTTATGCATTTGACTTGGAAGGTGCAGACACATTTTCATTCGTTCAACCACCCGCTCCCGCATTTGCCAGCAAGGAGATCGCCGCCGAAATAGCGGAGAATTATTGGATGGCTCTGCTGCGTGACGTTCCGTTTGCGGATTATTTCACAAACGGGATAGCACAGGCCGCCGCCGCCGATCTGACTGCCTTCGGTTCGGATTTTAAGGGGCCAAAAAATTCCAGCGGGCAAGTGACCCCGGAGCTGCTTTTCCGTGGACTGACCACTGGTGACAAGACCGGGCCATTGATGTCGCAGTTTTGGTATCACGACTGCCATTTTGGAGCGAACGAGATCAATCAACGGATCACGACAACCGTTCCGAATCTGGATTACATGACCGATTTTGCGACATGGCTGGCGATCCAGAACGGCGCCGCCCCGGCAAACGGTAATGTTTTTGACCCGATGCTACGTTATATGCGAAACGGCCGCGATATTGGGCAGTGGGTTCATATCGACGTCCTTTTCCAGGGGTATTTCCAGGCATTTCTCATCATCGCCGGCATGGGCGTTCCTTTTGACGCCGGAAATCCTTATACAAATTCTGCTACACAGAAGGGATTTGGCACGTTCGGCGGGCCGCACATTGCGACTCTTTTGTGCGAGGTCTCGACGCGGGCGCTCAAGGCGGTCTGGAACCAAAAATGGATAGTGCATCGCCGCTTGCGTCCCGAGGTGTTCGCTGCCCGGGTTGATCGAACGGCATATCACGGTGCAGGTTATCCGGTACATCCTGAGATCCTGACGTCATTGAGCACGGCTTCGCGTCTCGGGGGTTATATGCCGGCCGGGAACGCGCTGTTGCCGATGGCTTTTCCCGAGGGTTCGCCGACGCACCCGGCCTACGGAGCGGGACACGCGACCGTCGCTGGAGCATGCGTCACAATCCTCAAGGCTTGGTTTAGCGAGTCTTTTGTCATTCCAAATCCAGTGGTACCGGATGCATCGGGAACATCACTCGTGCCGTATGTTGGAGATTCGCTCACGGTTGGCGGCGAGCTTAACAAGATCGCGTCGAATGTGGCGAACGGCCGCAATATTGCGGGCGTACATTGGCGTTCGGATGCTACCGAGTCGCTTAAACTCGGTGAGGCGTTGGCGATCAG
>JBKJJR010000130.1:0-6166 GCA_046597835.1 Pyrinomonadaceae bacterium | reverse complement strand
ACGGGCACAACGCCCGGTGCCTGCGACGGCCCTTGTAATATCATTGCGAACAATGGCGATCCTACCACACAGTCCGCAAAGGCCGGTCTATATCTGGACCCGACATCCGGCATTGGGAACGCGATCCGCGGCAATGTGATCTTTAATAACGGAGCGGCCGCAGGGCTCGGCATCGACCTCGGAGCACCGGGTGCAAATGCAAACGACGCAGGCGACCCCGATACCGGCGCGAACAATTTGCAGAACGGTCCGGTGATAACCGACGCGAATTCATTTGGTTTGATCCACGGGACGATAGACAGCAGTTCGTCAGCAAACTTTTCTATTGACATGTATAAAAATGACGCGGCAGACGGCTCGGCGAGTGAGGCCCGCGTCTATATCGGTTCGACGGCCGTAACGACCAACGGATCGGGCGCGGGAACATTTACATACCTTTCTCCGGTCGCGTTGTCGGCGGGGCAGTTCATAACAGCAACGGCCACTCGGGCCGCGGCTCCGTTCGATACGTCGGAGCTTTCCGCAGCCGTAGTTGTCACCCAAGGCACGGGATCTACTCCGACAACCACGCCGACATCAACGGTTACAAACACCGCGACACCGACGGCGACAAATACATCTACGAACACACCGACGAATACGGCGACGCCTACGCCTCCTGCCGTTATATCTGGGACGGTCACATACGGCAACGCAGCCGGCACGCCGGCGCCGCGATATGTTTCGAATGTAACGATCACCGGTGCCGGTTCACCAAATGTCTCGACGACGAGCGGTGCTCCGGGGGCGAACGCCGGACAGTATTCGTTGACTGGCTTTGGTTCGAGTTCGTACACGGTCACACCGACCAAAACTACCGGGCAAAATGGCATATCGTCGTTTGACGCGGCCCGGATCGCGCAGCATGTGGCCGGCCCGCCGCTGCCGCAATTGACAGGCAATCAGCTCATCGTGGCAGACACCAGTAATAATGGCACGATCACGTCGTTCGACGCGGCGCAGATCGCCCGTTATGTTGTTTCTACTTCGCCGTTTGGCGTAACGGGAAACTGGATATTTCTCCCCGGCAGTAGAAATTACTCATCGGTGAACGGCAACATCGCTAATCAGGATTATTCCGCCCTGCTGATGGGCGAGGTTTCCGGCGATTGGAACAACTCGGGAGCCCGTCCGACCGTTGAAGGGCCTATGAGAAACACCGCAGTCAAACTACCCCAAATCGTGGCACCTCAAAACGGCAAGATAACCATTCCGATATCGGCAGACGGTGCGGCAGGAAAGGAAATCATCTCGTACGAATTTGAGCTCAGATACGATCCTTCAGTGATTCGCCCAACTGCCGATCCCGTCGGTCTGGCAGGAACTGTCAGCCGCAATTTTGCGTTTGCAGTCAATGCCAAAGAACCCGGAATTTTGAGAGTGGCTGTCTATGGAGCGATGCCTATTGGTGAAAACGGCGTGCTTTTGAATCTTCGCTTTACGGCGGTCGGTGCTCCGAGTTCAGTATCAGCTCTGACGTGGGAGAGATTTATGTTCAACGAAGGCTTACCAATGACTTTAACGGACGGACAGGTGGAACTTTCTGCGGCGGCGACAGATCGGGCTGAACAACGCGGCGGACATCTATCCGATTAAGAGCGATTTAAAGACCAACATCGAGTAAGATTTCAACTTGGTGGTCAAGTAATGCTTGGCTGACTTCGTAACGGAAAACAGGCACCTTGGCAGTGCCTGTAAGTTATTGATTTTAATGGAGCCGCCCATCGGAGTCGAACCGACGACCTTTCGATTACGAATCGAACGCTCTACCAACTGAGCTAGGGCGGCTTGTATGGGAATGGCTGGATCCGTTGTCGGGAGCAGTCATTTTTTCGCGCGTTTATCGGCGGTGCCGAAACTCAATAATATACGTTTCCGGCGCGGTTGGTGTCAAGTTTATGGCTCTTCGATCTTCACATTGGTATTTGGCGTTTGATCTTTTGTCCAAGGCGACGAAGTTAAAGCCCCCACGATCAGATTACCCCGCCATTTTGGATTTTAAGTTTTGCGTAGTAACATTTGCTGTTAACGCTAAAACGGACGTTGTAAATTCATATGAACCGAGATTTTGTCGCGAGGCTTCGCGGTGCATTTAATGACGAGTCGATGGCAGACGTAGCAAGGCGACTCAAGATACCGCATGCGACTGTCCGAAACTACTATCAGGGGCGTTTGCCTGCTCCGGAAGTGCTCATAAAGATCGCGAAGGAAACCGGCGTATCGCTGAATTGGCTGTTGATCGGCACGGGCGATAAATATGCCGGTGAAGTTGCGGCTATTGGCCTCGGCCGTTTTATCGAGGAAAAGATCGCCCAAATGATCGATCAAAAATTTGCGGGAGCAACTAATGAAAAAATCGCCGATCTCGGGGCGGTAGATGGTGTTATCGGTTTTGATATTCAGGAAGCGGTGCTGCGTCTTGACGATCCGCAGAGCGTAATGAACGAGTGGTTTCGTTTTGAGGATCGCAACTATCCGCAGGATTATGGCGTCGTTTTCTTTCGCGGCTGGGAGACTTTTTCCGCCAGGGACAAGATCGAAGCCGTGATCGACGCCAAACGAGTCCTCGACCGCACATTGGAAGGCGTTGGCTGATAAAAGTTCGCACGTCAATGAGTAAGTAGCCGAAATAGATTCACCGTGGATATTACGTTCGTACGCCGATGCCGGCTTTCGCAAAATCCGAAAACCCCATTCTAAATCTCTTCAAAAATACGAAAACCGGTAGTTTTTCGATTGACATGCTCGGTCGCCGGGAATACAATCACTACTACTTGTTGAATCGCCAGTTTGAGTTGTAAAACCGGTTTACCCAAATATCTTTTTACATAGAAGATTTTGTAAGCAGCTAGCCGAAAGGTGAGTTTACGCGCGAAACTATCGATTGACTTTCAGGAAACCAACCATCATTTGAGGAGCAGAAACTTGTCATGAAAAAATCCGTCGGATCCTATATTGCATTAAATCGAAATTTGATCATCGTTTTAGCCGTCATGCTTAGCGTGGCCGCGTCGGGGCTGATCGTCTGGCAGGTTAGCGCCAAGGACGAGCCGGAAAGTAAAACGAAAATGTCTGCAAGTGAGCGCAAGGAAAAGAGGGCATTGGAGGCGAATCCTTCGGGGAACGCATCAGTACTTCAAACGGGAGCGACCGGGCAACAGGATAACGCCCGCGGTATGTATCGCGGCGTGCAAACGGCTGTCCATTTTGACGTGTCTCAGCCTTTGCGAACGATGAAAGGTTCGCCGGTTGGTGAATTGAGCGAATTAAGAGAATTTGAAGAGCGCAGTACGGGAAATGAAGGACAATTGGGCCCCCAGGATATCGACAAGTCAGTGCAAACGTCTGTCGGGCGCGATGGCGTAAGCGTAATGCCCACACCGATCGTTAGTTTTGACTCAGGGATCGGCTGCGGCGGATGTCAGCCGCCCGACCCCAATGGCGACGTCGGCCCTAATCACTTCGTCGCAATGGGCAATTTGCAGTTCCAGATCTTCAATAAAACCGGAACGTCCCTCTTGGGTCCGGCAAATACCAACACTATTTGGGCGGGTTTTGGCGGACCATGCCAGAGTGAAAATGCGGGCGATCCGGTTGTGCTCTATGATCAATTGGATGACCGCTGGATCCTTACGCAGTTCACGGCTAATGGCCCGCAGTTTTTTAACTGTGTTGCGGTCTCCACGTCGCCTGATCCGACCGGCACGTATTTTCGTTATGCATTTACGACCGGAACAAACTTCCCGGATTATCCGAAATATGGAATGTGGAGCGACGCGCTTTACATCAGCACGCGGGAATTTGCGGGTTCGTCATTTGCCGGCGTCGGCGCTTATGCAGTCAATCGTGCTCAGATGATCGCCGGCAATCCGGCGGCACAGATCATCTCATTTCTCGCGTCGCCTGCTGGTTCGGGTGGAGCGTTCAATGTCGGCGATGGTCTGCTCCCCACAGATCTCGACGGAGCGCAATTGCCTCCGGCCGGCTCGCCGAATTATTTTCTCGGCAGCACAGATCAGGGCGGCCCATACGGAGCACCATCGGATGCTTTGACGCTCTGGAAATTCACGGCCAATTTCGTAACTCCGGCGAGCTCATCATTTACGCTTGCTAATACTGTTCCGATCGCGGCGATTGATACCGTTCCTGCGTTCTGCTCGGGCAGATCCTGTGTTCCTCAGCCAAACACTACGGCCAAAATTGACCACCTCGGTTACCGCCAGCGACCGCTTTTCAGAGCGGCTTATCGTAACTTTGGCAGCCACGAATCGATCGTGACCAACCAATCGGTTGAGGCTTCGGCAACAATGTCGGGTATCCGCTGGTGGGAACTTCGCAGCCCAAATTCGAGCCCGGTTATTCATCAGGAAGGCACATATGCCCCAGGCGTCACCGACGGCATTCATCGCTGGATGGGCGGCATCGCGATGGACACTGTCGGCAACATCGCGCTCGGCTTTAGCGCTTCGGCCGCAACCGTAACCTTTCCCAGTTCGTGGTACACAGGCCGTTTGGCCAGCGACCCTCTCGGCACGATGCCGCAGGGCGAAGCGTCAATTGTAAACGGCGCCGCTTCACAGACCAGCGGGCAGCGTTGGGGTGATTACACGGATATGGTTGTGGATCCTGTGGACGATTGCACGTTCTGGTACACCAACGAATATATCCCGGCGGGCGGAGCGTGGCGCATGCGCGTCGGTTCGTTCAAGTTCCCTAATTGCTCGCTCGGGCCAAATTTCTCGCTGGCTGTAACGCCCGCAAGCCAGGAAATTTGCGCACCGGCGACTGCGGTTTATACTGTCAATACGACCTCGATCTCCGGATTTACCACGCCGGTCGTGTTGACCGCGTCAGGCAATCCGCCCGGTACAACTGTTAACTTTAGTCCTAATCCGGTAACGCCCGGCGGCAGCTCGACCATGACTGTCGGCAACACCCAAGTGGCCGCACCCGGATCGTACACGATAAACGTGCTGGGCACGGGTGGCGCGGTTACGCAAAATCAAAATGTTGCCCTTGCTGTTTACACGGCGCCGCCGGGCACGCCTACGCTGACGGCTCCGGCCAACGGCGCGACGGGTACGGCTCTTGCGCCTTCATTTACATGGACGGCGGCAACACAGGCCAAAACCTACACCTTAGAGATCGCGACCGACGCTGGTTTTACCAACATCGTTCAGACTGGAACCGGCATAACCGGCACGACTTATTCCGGCGCATCACTGATGGCCGACAGGCAGTATTTCTGGCGTGTACGGGCAGTGAACACTTGCGGGACAGGCAGTAACTCGGCCGCATTCTCGTTCAGGACTTCGCTTATCTGTACATCAACGGTCAGCTATACCGGCCCGCCGGTATCTATTCCCGACAACATTCCCGCCGGTGTTAACATCAACATCCCGGTGAGCGGAGTCGGCGCAGTTACCGACCTCAACTTCCAGTTTGATACTGCTGGTGCCTGCGACGCGACGCTCGGCAATGTTAACGCTGCGATGGATCATACGTTCATCGGCGATCTGACATTTAAATTGACGCCGCCTGACGGTTCGCCGACAGTTTCATTCGAGGCACGACGCGGCGGAACGCGTGAGAACATTTGTCTCTCACTTCTCGATGATGAGGGCGGATTCCCTAACATCTCGACATTGACAAGCGTTACGGGTTCGCCGCAATCCGGCAATTTCTCGCCCGAGACGACCGGAATGTTCTCGCTGCTTGACGGCGAAAGCGCAGACGGCACATGGGTATTGAATGTCAGCGACAACGCCGGCATCGACACTGGTTTCATGAGACGTTTCTCGATGATCTTTAACACAGGCGGCACGTCGTGCGGCGGAACTCCTTCGCCGACGCCAACCGCCTCGCCGAGCAATTCGCCGACGTCAACATCGACTACAACGCCAACTGCAACAGCGACTGCGACGGCTTCACCATCGGGTTCGCCGAGTTGCGGTACAACTGTCAGTTATACAGGCCCGGCAGTGGCAATTCCTGAAAACCTACCGGCTGGCGTTAATATCAATCTGCCGGTGAGCGGAGTCGGGTCGGTGGCCGACCTCAACTTCCGGTTCGATACAGCCGGAGCTTGTGATGCGACGCTCGGCAACGCTAACGCGGCGGTGGATCA
>JBKJJR010000370.1:0-11593 GCA_046597835.1 Pyrinomonadaceae bacterium | reverse complement strand
CGGACCGCTTGCCGTCATCATCAGCCCGAGAAAGAGGATGCCGCGATAGCGGAAGTGTTCGCTGATGCAGCCTTGCAGAGTCGGGCGGATGATCGTGTCGGTTATCTCGTGCAACTGAGTATCCGTAAGCAGCGAGACGTCGGTGAACGTGCCCATGCCGCCGGTGTTAGGGCCGGTGTCGCCTTCGCCGATTCGTTTGTGATCGCGGACGGGCGGCATAAACGCAAAATCTTCGCCATCCGCGAACATCAACAGCGAAACCTCTTTTCCGACAAGACATTCTTCCAGAATGATCTTTGCGGCCGCATCTGCACCAACGAGATTTTCGAGGTCTTTGATCGCAGCGACGGCTTCGGCCCGGTTTCGTGCAACGACCACGCCTTTTCCGGCGGCAAGGCCGTCGGCTTTGACTACTACAGGCGTATTGATGTCACCAAAAACGCCGCTCTCAAGTTCATCAATCGCAAATCCCGGCGAATGCGCGACTGTGTATTTTGCCGTTGGCACGCCGTGACGCGCCATGAAATCTTTAGCGAATGATTTGCTCGATTCAAGCTGAGCCGCTACCCTGTTCGGGCCGATGATCTTCAATCCATGTCTTTCGAATTCATCAACCATTCCAAGAGCCAACGAAGTCTCGCCGCCGACAAATGTCAGGTCAATCTCGTTTTGAAATGCAAAAGCGGAAAGACTTACAATGTCGTCAGGTTTAATCGGAACACACTCTGCGATCTCTGCAATGCCGGCGTTGCCGTTTGCGCAAAATAGCTTGGTCACTTTAGCAGATTTTTTAAATGAACGGCAGATGGCATGTTCGCGTCCGCCTGATCCTATCACCAGAATGTTCATGAGTTATGACTGACAAAGTGCGCCGGTCAGTTAATCGCCTTGACACCGAATTTCGATAGTTGTAATGTCAAATTATTCACTCCTTGAATAATAGCGTGATTTTATAGTTATACCTGCAATTGTAAAATCTACTACAAAAAATCTTTTTTGCCGAAGTGGGCCTAAATAGAACGAGAGCACCGTCATGACAGAAGTCGATTTTGGGGAAATTCAAACTGCTTCAATAGGAAACGTCGAACTTATAAATGATGTGGTGGACCAGTCCATTAGCTGCATGGATTGCAGTGAGGACTTCATTTGGTCAGCCGGAGAACAACGTTTTTTCCTCGACAAGAACCTCCAAAATCCGCCAAAGCGATGTAAAGAATGTAAAAATGCCAAGAATCGCAGGATCGAGGCTATCGCGAAAGGCCGGGTCACAGGCAAAATCGAACGCATCGACGTCCGTGCCGAATGTGCTAAGTGCGAAAAAGCTACCACCGTGCCGTTTTACCCGTCGCAAGGGCGGCCGGTTTATTGCCGGGCATGTTTTCTGGAAATGAGTCTAAAGGCAAAAGGTGCTAACGGTTCGGTTTAACCTCCCACGTGAACATTCGGACGCATCTCGGGATCTTCTTCTGCTTGTCTTAATATCTCGCGCGTCACTGGCGCCGTGTCGCCTTCGCCAAACAAAATATATCTCGCTAGATACATTATTGGATTCCCCTCGCTCCATCCAAAATAAACGTGCGGTATCTTGCCGGTTTTGTCGCGTAAATAAAGCAGGAAAGCAGCGATCGCATTCGGCACAGCCGGAGCCTGCGTCCTAAGGATCTTATAACCTTCCACGTCAACACCGCGAATGAAAAGCTTGCCCTTAAACTCGGACGAATCGCCCGGCTCGATCTCATAAAAAAGAACAGGATCTGACGATGGAATGTGATTGTCAACCCGTTTTTCGTGTTCCTTGAACCGGTATTCCGTTACGTCGCCCGCCTCACGCCGGTTGGTGACAATTCGCAGATCGCCTTCGTCATTTAGTTCATCAATAAACGCCTGCGCGGCTTCATCGAGCTCAATTCTATCGATGCGAATCTCCGTCGAACGCATGGCGCGTGAAATAAATGAGGTGGCAATGATGCCGAAGATAAAAAGTGCCGCGATCTTGATCCCGTTCGGCTGCTCATATATGTTGACCGCGATCGTGTAGATAAAGACCAAAGTTATCACGGCAAATAACGGCCATGTTTTGTGCTTCCTTCGCCACTCGGAGATCATTACCGCAAAGGAAGCAGAAGTCATTAGAGCCAGCACGCCGGTAGCGTATGCTCCGCCTTGCGAAGTGACATCGGCACTAAAAAGAACGGTTACAAGAAAACAAATAAGCGTGAAGACAATAACTAAGGGCCGTGTCGCCCTCGCCCAGTCGGGCGCCATTCCATAACGAGGCAGATAACGCGGAACAATATTCAATAATCCCGCCATCGCCGACGCTCCCGCGAACCAAAGGATCGAGATCGTCGAGAGATCATAGGCAGTTCCGAAAAGCTCGCCCAGTAAAGAATGCGATAGATGCGATAATGCCCGGCCGTACGCTTCGCCTCCCGGCTGGAACAGCTCGGCGGGTATGAGCATCGTGGTGACAATGCTGCTGCCCACTAGCAGAAAACTCATTATGAAGGCAGCCCCGCTCAGCAACTTCTTGCCGTTGTGGATCCTGCCTTGTAGATAAAGCTCTTCGTCCTCGCCTATCTCAACCTCGGCAAACGTAGTCTTGTGAATGACTGCCTTTTTTTCCGGCGCCAGTTTGTAATCGCTTTTAACTAACGGCATAACGACGACGCCCGTTTCAAAACCTGAAAGGCCGAGAGCCAATTTCGGAAAATACCATAACGAAGCCGCCACTAGCCAAACAATGCTCCCGCCGACTGATGGAGTTGTCCACACGAGGGCCCGCCAATTAGTAAATGCTTCCGGATGGATCCAGCCTATCTCATATATGCCCCGGCCAATAGTAACAACATTCAATACGAGGAAAACCACTACGATACCGACCGCGATACCGATCGCTTCATTAAAACCGCGCAAGAAAACCCCGCCCAGCAAGGCGATCAGTATGAGTGTCACAATGACTGCGTGATCAAGAAATTGGAAATGCTCTCTAACAAATGGGTTTTCGACGATGTGAGCGGTCGCGTCCGCTGCCGACAGTGTGATCGTGATAATAAAACTCGTGGCGACGAAGCCGAGAAGAACCAGCACGAACATCTTCCCTTTCCAGCGTGAAAGCAAATTTTCGAGCATCGAAAGCGATCCGTCACCGTGTGGACTTGCCTCTGCCACGCGCTTATACATGGGCAGTGCACCAAATAATGTGAGTAAGACGAGGACAAGCGTGGCAAACGGGGACAATACACCTGCTGCCAGAAAGGCTATGCCCGGCTGATATCCAAGGGTGGAAAAATAATCTACTCCGGTGAGGCACATCACCTTCCACCATGCGTGTTTATGATGACGGCCCTCAGGTTCGTGCGGGCCTTCCATTTCAGCGACGCTTCCGCTGTAAAGCCATTTTTTGAACCAACCGGTCTCGCGGGTTTTCATATTCGCGTTAAATCAAAAAGCCCGCCGAGCGTATGCTGTTCGCGGTGCTTAATTATCCTAACAAATTTAGCTTCGCAAATGACAGATTCCCGGCGATGAAAAATCTTATATTCCGGCGAAACAAATAAATTTTACGGTGATTATTATCGAGGTCAAGTTGACCAAATGGCATATTTTTGGGGGCGCCGTCTCCCACACCGTCGCCCCCATGCCATCATCCTTTCGGAGATGACAAATGTTCACCGGGAGGTGAACACCCTAAATTATCCACAAGAATCGCAAAAACGCAAATAGTCCGGCGTTAAAAGATATGAGCAGTCCGATGAGCAGCAGAAAGTATCATTCCACGCTAAGAGCACCGATCAGGCAGGAGATCGGCCCGCCCTTGCCGTTTACAAAGATGCTGTAATCCCCGGGCTCGATATCCGGATCGACCGTTACCATAAAACTGATGCCCGAGATATCATCCCCAAATTCCTCCGTGACTACCGGATTTGGAGCCATTTTGATCGATGGGCTGCTAAACGCCACTTTAAGCGACGCAAGATCCAGATTTCTGCCGCCTAAATTAATGACGGAGACGCGTCCGGCCGTGATCGGAATTCCGTAATTCGCCAACTGGCCATTTCGGCCCAGATACTGCAGCGAAACATCTGATGGCCGAAGGGATATCTTTTCATTAATCGTTTTGCTCTCACCGGCTTCCAGGCTCACCTCGCGGAGTTTTCCCGTCGCTGACGCAGAAAACGCATCTTTTGTTTTCCAGTAAATCGAATAATTGCCGCCGGGTAGCCCCCCAATTCGAAAAGATCCATCAGCTTCCGACTCGACAAGCCCCGCAACACGGCCGGACTCAGATTCCTCCGCCCATATCTCGAGTCCCTTTCCGGGCCGGCCCGCCATAGTAACGAGCCTTCCACTTATCTCGGAGCAACAGTCTTCAATTTCGGCCGGCGCACTATAGAGTTCGCGGATGGCCGCCACATCGCTTGCAGACAGCGTGCGCGGCCCCAGATCGGTAATACCCATCGTTCCGTTCCGGCCGAAACTTGCCGCCATCGTCGCACACAAAACCCCCGAATGCCGAAGGCCGAGCAGATGTCCGATTTCGTGGGTTAGTGTCGATTCCAAGTCAAAAGTGCCGAAAGTTCCATCTGTCGAAAACTGCTGAAATGGATTCAGGACAATATCTGCCTCGGTTATATGGCCCTTCCGGTTAAAAAATATCCGCGTTTTAGCCGACGCCGAATCGTAGTCCTTGGCAAAAAACAGAATATTTTCCGGCGTCTGTGCTATGGTAATAAGACTCACGCCGTCACCCGCAGGACCGTTTGGGCTGACACCCTGGCGGTCGGCAAACTCGAGCTGCAAGTCTATATCGGCAGCGTTCGACCAAGTCTGAAGGCTTCGGCGAACTGTTCCCACGACATCGCTGTCCGTCTTTATATTCGGACTAAACCGAGTAAGCGAATTTGAGAGTGCTATTCTTACCGTCTTGCCTTTCCACCGGAGATTTTGATTATCAAACTGACCGGGCGCAGCCGCAGCCATCGATATCACATTGCCTAGTACACTCGCAGTTAAACCCGCGAGGATAAGCAACGTGCTAACGATGTTTCGAATAGCCTTCATCGAAAAAACTACATCCTTGCGTCCGCGCCTTCGTCCCTGCGGCCGACATTTTCCAGATCGGAGAAACCAACGATCAGAAGTAGCGCAACGAGCGCCAATGTGACTAAAACGTACAGGATAGAGATCTGTTCAAGATAGATCATCGTCCCAATTACTACGCCCACCAAGAGCAGCCATAAAAAAGCTGTCATCCTGCGGCTGAGTGTTTTCTTTTTATTTGCCATTGAAATTAAAAAATTATCTTAGATTTACGCATTTTTGCGACACCGCTATTCAATGATCTTTAGCGGCAGTTCCGACGCGCGGCGTTCCCAATTTTCACCTCCGGCGATAACCGGCGAATACTTTCTCTGACCACGGCCTTTGAATGCGACCTCTATTATATCAAAAGCTTTCAATTCCACATCATTTATTTCGCCGTTTTTTATTTTATCCAGATCTACCTGAATAACCCTTGTGAGCGAACCCTCGCGGCGAAATATCAAGACTTTCTGTGCAACCGCTCCCTTTGCCAAGCCGCCGGCAGCGGCTATGGCCCTCGATACTGACATGCCGGGGCGAACCAATATCGGCCTCGGATCATTTACGGCCCCAACAACATAGATCGGAACAGCCTTCAATACGGTTATCAGATCCCCGCTCAATATGACCGGATCGGCTGTCTCTTTGCCTGACAAAAGGTCGCTTATTGAGATGTTCATCGCCTGAACACCGTTGCCAGATGGCGATTTTTCTTCTCGCGGCCCGTTTTTGAGACAATTCGACCTGTCAGGCCGAAAGATCACGATCTCGCCACTCGCACCGTCAGTAAAACCACCTGCAGCAACGATCAACTCCCTTAATCGTGCGGGCCTTTGAAAACGAAAACGGGCAGGCATTTTTACCGCACCGTCAAGCTGAGCGACCGCCCGGCCTGAACGGTCGATTATCGAAACGCTAACCTTTGGATCGCGAAGCACCTTTGAATAAGCGCGCGCGATTTCCGCGGCGACATCCGTCTCGGAACGGCACAAAGCGGAAATTGGCGAGTACTGATCAAGCCCCTGGAGCATCCCGTCGTCCGACAGTGTTCCTCTCCAGTCGTATTCGACAGTGCCGTCAAAATCAACATCGATAAGATCGCCGAAATGAATAAGGCCAGCCTCGTTAATGCCTGTGTCGGGCGTTGGGGAAGGAGTCGGAGCTTGGGAAATTATAGAAAATGGCTGAACCAACAGACAAAAAAGGCCAAAAAAAACAGATATAGTTGCCTTCACGCGTTTATTGTCTGCCTATTAAAGAAACTCTGCCCACTATTTGACCGTCTGATCTTCGCCGGACTTCGGGCGCGGTGCCTTGCGTCTCGGGCGGGATTCGACGGTTCCCGGAACGGCAAAGCCTTTAAATTCCCAGTTACATCCATCGCACAGCAAATTATATCGAAACAGAACCTTCAAAAATATCGAGGTAGGCCTGTATCCTCGTCGAATTCGAGAGCTTCCGCACCTTGGGCACCGTTGTGAGATCATTTATTTCCGCCGGACAATGACAAACTTACAAAATCTACCTTAAGTTTCCGCTATTCGTTGCTTTCCAGCAAACGTATCCTCTCAATTTCAGCATTTATATGAATCGCCGCCTGATCACGCTCGGCCGTTTGCACATCATCGCGGCCCAGATAAAACAGAGCATCGCGATATAAGCTAACCGATTCGCGCAGTTCGCGTTTGAATGCAGCCCTCTCCGCCTGTTCGACCAGATCCGAAACCTTGATCGCAACGGACATTTCAAGCAGTATTTCGCGCGATTCCACCAAACTCTGCTCGGCCGGGTAGGTGACAAGCGCAAACTCGACAACACCCAAAGCGTCTTTCGCCGCCTTTATTCTAACCACGGCGTCTGTTTGATTATTCGCTTCGCCCGTCAACGCCCTTGCTTCGATCTCGGCCCACTGCAACATGTGATACCGGTGAAGTTCCGATGCCGATCTTCGCCCTTTCAGCAAGGCACTGAATCGCGGCGAATCGGCTTTGACGGTCGCAAGTTCGCTCTCGGTTCTTTCGATATATTCGCTGCAAAGTTCAAAAGCCTCTCGATGCCCGGCGGAAAATTTGCCAAGCACCTTTGCCGCATTTGATTTTTGCTTTATCTCGCCGAGGATCGCCGCGTTCTGTTCCAGGGTCAGCTTATTTCCGCCGCGGCGGTCACGAAATTGCTTAGGAATACTCGGATATTTATGGATTAGGGCCGCATCGATCGGCTTGTATCTATCACGCACCCTGCGAAGCAGCGCCACACGCAAAATAACAGCTCCCGCCAAAATAATGCTTGCACCGACACCGGCGCTTATCCAGGGCGTTTCTTCACCTGCATCGTGCAAAATTCCCCATGCTATAAAAAAAAACGCGATCGCCGCAGCCGCGGTCAAAACGTAGTAATTCGACGCAGGCAGCCACATCGGACGGCGCACGATCGCGGGCGCTCCGCGTCTGTTTTGTTTCGGATATTGTATATGAGGCCTGCCGGTCACTAATTGCGAGAATAACACAGTTTTTCGTCAGGTAATACCGGGATTTTTGCGAAGGAAAGTCAACAGATATCGCGCCGGCCCGAACGCTGGTACACGCGATACGCTCACGTTAGCCGTCTGCCCTTAACTCACGCCCGTGCATCCGCATTTGTTATAATTCGATTGTGAAGCCGCGAAAGAAAAAGAAAGCAGACGAGCGTCCGATTTTTGATTCGATTCGAAAGCCGACGGCTCCGCCAACTCAGAAGTTTGGTGGCTCGCGCCCAGAAGAAAAACTGCTGCCGTCACAACGAAAAGCAAAACACAAAAAAGATCCCGATCCTGGAATTTAGAAAATGGGTAATGACAGCAATTTTGATTATGGCCTTAAAGTGCCGGGTGTTTGGGCCCGGCCCGAGATGGAAGTCACGTTTATCGCCGAGCTCATGCCCGGCGCAGAGCGTGTCGAAAGAACCTTTAGGATAGAGAGCGTTTTGAGAAACGGCCGCGTCAAACTTCATAATTTTCCCGGCGAATTTCGCGAAGCCGCGTTCGAGCCGCTCGACTTTACAAGCTCAAATAAATGATCGCGCTTACCACTCATAAACCTTTCCAACTTCCATGATCTTAAGCCGTTTAGTATTGAGTTGAGCGATCTGCTCGACGATAGTGTCGCGATACATCGGCTTCATGTTTATCACATAGATGCTGCATTCTTCATTCTGAAATTTCTTGAGTTCGCGTTCCAATTTTTCAGGCGTTAAGTGGGAAGAAACTTTTGCTAGATCGCTCATTTCATTCGGGAACGCGCATTCGATCAGGACCGCCTTCAGGTTCTGCGTTGAATCCAACACCGGCCAGATATCATTCGTTTCCGCCGTGTCGCCTGTAATTCCAACAGCAGTATTGCCATCGGAAACTACATAACCGCTTGCGGCCACCTTATGATTCACGGCGACGCTCGCTATAGTCAGATGCGGAACCGCAAACTCGTCGCCTTGCCTGAACTCGCAATACTCGACAACCCTCCCGTTCTTATTCATCAATTCTGAAAATCGTGGATAAACGGCCCAGTTAAAAATGTCGCGTTCGAGTATTTCGATCACTTCCCTCGTTGCATGAATGCGGACCGGTTCGTCGAGTGTCGCAAAAAGATCGTCGATGAACATTGGAAGGCCCGCTATATGATCGAGATGCGTATGGGTCAGTATGATATCGCGCACTTGACGGCGTTGCAGATCAGTGCACGCGAACGCGAGGCTGCCTGCGTCGATCGCAACCCGGTCATCAATAACGATCGACATCAGATGCTGTCTTTGCGACGCGATCCCGTTTTGATCAAAAGTGCTGGGCAGTAATTGAACTTTCATCTCTGACTTTCAGGATCACTTTCGGCTACCGCGCGCAGGTTTGGCCGCGCCCGCCGTCGATCTCGTACGTCGCCCCGGTTATCCACGAAGCCTTGTCGGACGCGAGATAGTATATCAATTCGGCGACTTCGGCCGCCGTACCCACCCGGCCTATAGGGTGTGTTGTTTTTGAATGCTCTAAAAACTTTTCATACGCCTCGTTTTCCATACCGCTGCGTTTGTGTAGATCTGTAACGACCACGCCCGGATTTACTGCATTCACGCGAATCCCCTTCGGGGCAAGTTCCAGCGCAGAGCATCTCGTCAACTGGTCAGTTCCCGCTTTTGAAACACAATATGCCAACACACCCGGAAACGCGCGCGTCCCGGCAACACTTGAAACATTTACTATATTTCCCTTCGTCGCAGTTAAATGCGGGATGCATCGCTGCATCATTACAAAAACAGCACGCAGATTAATATTCATCAATGCGTCCCAGTCGTCAAGCGCAGTATTCTCCACCGATCCGCTCTTGATAATTCCAGCCGAATTAACAAGCACGTCGATCTGCCCGAAATTCTCGACCGCATCCGAAGCGACCCCTTCGATCTGTGCCACGTCGGCAACGTCAGCCCGATAGGTTTTGATCATTCCCTCGAGCGACTCAGCATCGCTGCTGAGCCCGGCCAACTCCTCTTCATTGCGCCCAACGGCAAGAACGCTCATCCCGTTCCGCACAAATAACAAAGCAACAGCCCGCCCGATCCCGCTGCTCGCACCCGTAACTACCGCAACTTTTCCCTGCATATCGAAAATTAATGAAGCCGGATTTCGAAATTAAGAATACCAATGTACCGGGAATCCTGGCAAACGGGCATTAAGCTTCCTAGTCTTCGTTTCAGAGATAATATATTGAACATATAATGCAACTTTGCGTATAATATTTCGTGACCTCTCTTTTTCGAGCGGGTCGTGCTATTTGAAAAACAGAACGCAGAAAGCGATTAGCACTAAGCCATCGGTAAAAGATCAGACTTTGGACCTTGGAACTTGGTCCTTGGACTTTGGACTTTGGACATTGGACCTCAAAAGCCTGTTCCACCGAAGATCGCCGTCTCACGGCGACGTGAATCGTTATAACTAATCTCTCTATTAGAGTTGCAAATTTTTGTGACACAATGTGGCGCATTTTTTCCAAAACGGTGACACAAGGGCAAAATACGACGGTAACCCTCGTGATCACAACACTTATCTTGTACCACTCGGTATTGGTACAAGGCTGGTACAAGCGGTACAACCGCCGCGTGAAACGGGGCGGTTGAGCGATAAATTTTGCAGGGAAATATTAGGATTCGCTCGGATGAGGGTTTGGGTTGCGGAAAAGGTCGAAGGCTGTTTTGGTTTCAGCACTTTTGCGGTTTTTGAAGTCGGCGACCCAATCCGAAACGGTCGCGACCATCTCGCGGGCGGTATTGCGCGGCGGCACGCGCTTTTGCTTTCGCTTTTTGAGCTTAAGCGAGGGAGCGTCCTCTTTTTTAACTATTTTGATCTTTGGTGTGTCGTTCATAATTGCATTCTATATTTCGTGTGTTGCGGCAATGTTAAGTTTCGCTTCTTTAAGCAAACCGTTAATCGAAATTTTATGCGTTGCCGGTACATTGGATAACGAAGTAACATGCAGGGTTGTTTCAAAAATATAGGAGAGGTTTCTTTTTTATTACGATCCTGCCCGCGAAACGCTAACTGCGGACAGAATTTGGGTTATACTATTTTCAAACGTGCTCATTAACCTGATCATTATCTACTTTGCTTGCGGCTCACCGATCGGCGTTTACCGGATAACCCGTACTACTCGTTTGCGTTCGGCAAGACAAGCCGCGACACTCGGCGTCTATTTCGTTTTTTGGCCCGTCTTCGTCCCGGCTGTCCTGCGGCGTTCGCTATCAGTTCATGAAACAGATATCGAACAAGCGATCGCGATCATCCGCACCGCACTGGAAAAGATCGCCTTTGCGGGCAGCCCAACTGCAACAGTCTTCGAATTTCGCGAGGTATTTGCCCGTTATACGGGACTTACGCTTGCTTTGTATTGCGACAGTTCGATCAATCCGAGGACCGAACTTCTAAAGCTGACCGGACATAGAAACATCGCAGTAGCTGCCGCATGCATGAAGCGCCGCGATCGCCAGCGGCTTCTGTTTCATCAAAAGCATGCGCGTAATGAATTTGTCGAAATAGTTTCAACTATTGCGAGGGAGTCGCCAAAAGATATTGAGATCCTTAAGTTGTCGATGCAGCTTGCAGCTTTGCTAAATGATGGAAAAATTGCCGACAATCTTTCGGTTTTGAAGAAAGGAATTACCGGCTAAGCTGGACTTTTTATTTGCAATAATACATTCGTAACTATATGGAGGATGAAATGACCAACCAAAATACAAGTGCGGCGGCGAAGCAGGAAATACCGCCTGAAGGGCAGATAATGCAGCTTATTATGGGAGGCTTTGTTTCGCAGGCCGTTTTTGTCGCCGCGAAGTTGGGCGTCGCTGATCTATTGGCGAACGGAGAAAAACCAACTGCCGATCTCGCATCTGCCACTGGAACGGATGGGAGCTCGCTCTATCGCCTGCTCCGTTCGCTGGCGAGCCTCGGTGTGTTCACCGAAACTTCAGAGCGAACATTTGCAAATACACC
>JBKJJR010000358.1:0-5056 GCA_046597835.1 Pyrinomonadaceae bacterium | reverse complement strand
ATCTGTTCGATAAGATTGGTTCCCGATTTTTCGGCCATTCGTTCGAGCCCGGAAACCTGTTCGAGTGTCAGCGAATAAAGGTCGGCAACGTCACGGATCATGCCTTTATCGACAAGCATTTCGACCAGCACCTCGCCGAGGCCTTCAATATCCATTGCCTTTCGCGAAGCAAAATACAATATCCTGGCCTTTAGCTTTGCTGGACAATCAGGATTTGTGCAGCGGCGGACGGCTTCGCCCTCAGGTCGAATGGCGTCGAATCCGCACACCGGACACACGGTCGGAAACTCAAATGCCGTCTCGCTGCCGTCGCGTTTTGTTGTCACAACTTGCAGCACTTGCGGTATGATCTCGCCGCTTTTTTCGATCATCACCCAATCGCCAATTCTAAGATCGAGCCGCTTGATCTCGTGCTCGTTATGCAGCGACGCACGGGCAACCGTCGTGCCGGCGAGCAAAGTTGGTTCGAGATGTGCGACAGGCGTCAAAGCGCCGGTTCGCCCGACCTGAATGCCAATGCCAAGCAGTCTTGTAGTCGCCTGGCGAGCGGGATATTTGTACGCAATCGCCCAACGCGGAGCCTTGGTCGTTGCCCCAAATTCGTCCTGCAAGGCGGTCGAGTTTACCTTTACGACCACGCCGTCGATCTCGTAATCGAGGCCATCACGATGCGTTTCCATGTCGCTTATAAACGCCGCGAGTTCGTCAAAATCACGACACAACCGACGGTTCGGATTGACGTGAAAACCATTGCGTTCGCACCACTCGAAATTTTCCCAGTGTGTCGCGAACATTTTCTGATTTCCCGTAAACGCATCATATGGAAACATATCCAGCCGCCGCGAAGCGACCACCGCAGAATCCAGCATCCTTAGCGTTCCCGAGGCGCAGTTTCGCGGATTTGCAAACGTCTTTTCGCCTTGCATCTCAAGCTCAGCATTGATTTTTGCGAACTGCGACCGCGAGAGAAAAACCTCGCCGCGCACTTCGGCATGTTCTGGTGAATCAACTTTCAAACGCAGCGGGATCGTTCGTATGGTCTTTACGTTTTGCGTCACTTCGTCGCCTGTTTGACCGTCGCCGCGCGTTGCGCCTGTCACGAGAATGCCGTGCTCATAATGCAGCGACACGCTAAGGCCGTCGATCTTTAGCTCGGCAACATATTCGAGTTTCCGTCCTTCGGACAACTTTTCACACCGCTCGGTAAAAGCCTTTAGTTCGGCCAGGTCATACGAATTATCAAGCGACATCAGCGGTACGGTGTGACTAAACGGCTGCAAGCTCGCGGCCTTGCCGCCGACACGCTGCGTCGGGCTATCGGGCGTAACGAGTTCCGGATGCTGGGTTTCGAGAGCCTTCAGTTTTTCGAGTAATTGATCAAATTCAAAATCGGATATTTCCAGCGCGTCCGATTGGTAATAAAGGTCGTTGTGCCGATTGATCTCGGCACGAAGATGTTCGATCTCCTTTTTAAGGGAAAGAGGTTTGGACATTAGAAATGATTATTTCATAAACTCCGCGATCAGACGATGAAAATGATGCGTTCCCTGTTCTCGGGTCGGCGAATAGCGGCCTTGCGAATAGAACCGCGACCGGATTCCCTTTTGAACACTCTCGACAACGGCTTCGTCTTCCATCTCGACGGAATGAAGATCGGCTCCGGCTCCTTTATCCATAAGCGATTCGTCACGCACATATGTCAAAAATTCGACCACGCTTTTCGACGGCGAGACCGGCCGAACAACATTGACCGAGATTCCCCACGGATAGAAATTGAACATCAGATTCGGAAAAACAAATAAATATCTTGCCGCAATTTGTCCTGCATCGTCGAAGCCTGTTTGCAGGCTCGAATAACGGAATGTCTCGGTCGTATAGCTGCCGTAATCGACGATCTCATTCAAGCCGTGATGGACGTACGGAATATGAAAACCCTCAAGATAATTTTCGCAATATAATGACCAGTGAGCCTCGATCTCATATTCACGGGTCGCCGTCAAAGATAAGCCTTTCGGTTCGACATCTTCGAGCCGAGTGGCGACATCATCAACAAACGCCTCGAACGTATCAACGGGATCGATCGACGCAAACATAAATCCACCGTGAGCAGTAAAAGCAAGCTGTCGCAAATTATCGCTCTCAGTAGGAAAATCCTCAACGCCGTCAAACTCAGGCATCGACAAAAATTTGCCGTCGAGTGAGAATCGCCTGCCATGATAGGCGCAGCGGATGAGTTTAGCATCGCACTGTTGTTCGACCAGTATTTTTCCGCGATGCGTACAGACGTTCGAGAGGCAAGCGAGTGATTCGTCAGTTTTCACTAGCAAAACCGGCTCGTCCAAAAATCCAGGTAGGATCGTCACTGGCGTCAGTCCTGAAAATTCGCTCGCGTGGCCGAGAAATTGCCATGATCGAGCGAATATTTTCTCCTTCGACATTTCAAAATAGCGCGCGTCCGTGTAGAAATCGGACGCGAGTGTCTTTGCCTTTCTACTATCAGGATCTATCTCAAAAATGGACATCGTTAACCTTGATACAACACAAATGCCGGCGGTTCATTGTCGCGTTTAAATCCCTTTCCGATCAAACCATCACCAAACGCCTCTTCAAATTCTCCGCGAATGCGTTTTTGCTCGCCCACCAGCTTTTCACCGTCATACGTCCCAATCACAAAACCTCCCGCATTTAACGTAACGACCAGGAGTCTGACTGGCGATACCTCGGACTCGGGAAAACCAAAGACCTCGCGTTGTATCTGAACACCCTACGAGATCCTCGATCGCCGTGCATTCGCGAATTTTTATCTCTTTTTCCATTCACCGAGACCGAAATTTGTTCAAATGCTATCAAATGTCCCGATGAAAGGCGAAAAATAGTTCTTAACTTATGCACATGGCATTTGTTATCATAATAAGGGCTCTCCGACGCCGTTCGTCTGCTTCCGATCCACGACAATGACCCCGCAAAAAGAACTCGAAATAAGCGGCAATTTCTTTACACATCCGTTCGCAGAACTCGTCACCGAGATAATGCAGGCGCGGCTAAACGGGAGTCTGCGCGGATCTGACAAAGAGAAAAAATGGGTGATTTATTTCAAAAAAGGCAAGGCCGTCTTTGCAGTCTCAAATGCCCGCAATATACGGCTGTTTGACGTCTTGATGCGGCGCGGCCGTATTACAAAAAAAGACCTCGCACAGATCCCCAATTTTTCGAACGATTTTGAGCTCACCAACTATCTCCAGGACAACGATCTTTTGAGCAAAGACGAATGCGGTCAGTTATTTACCGAGCAAATACAGGGAATCTTCATCGACATACTTTCCTGGAAAGAGGGTGATTGGAGCTTTAGTTCGTTAACACGCGTTCGCGACGGATTGGAATTTGACATAAATGCAAAACAACTCCTTATCGATTACGTAAGATGTTTGCCGGTTGCCGCAGTTCTGGGCCGATTTCGAAGCCTGGACGAAACATTTATGCGTTCGCCTGCGCCAAATAACGACGTCATTCTCGTCCCGGAGGAAGCCTTCGTCTTGTCGCGGGCTGAGCAAACTTTGCTGACGGCTGCCGATCTCGTCACGGTTGCCGGAATGACAGAACAGCGCGCGCTTCATGTGATCTACACGCTATGGACCGGCGGTCTGCTCGTCCGCAGAGAGTGGCAGCCTGCGTTTTCTGAAGCTCTCGTGGGCGCTATGCGGGGAGCCCGGCTTGAACTAAAGCAAGAGGCAAAGCTAATGCACACGGCTGCGCCTATTGCCGAACCGAATAAAACAGGAGCCGAGCCAAGATCCGACGTAGAGGCTGCACCCGAAGCCAAGGTCACGATCTCTGTCGAAGATTATCTCTCACGGGTCGAAAACGCGGAAACGTACTACGATATTCTCGACGTCGATATCGATGCTCCAGTCGACGAGTTAAAACGCGCGTATTTCTGGCTGGCACGCAACTTCCATCCCGACAGGTATCACGCGGAAGGTGGAGAAACACTAAAGCGGGTTCAGCGAGCATTTACGGAGCTTGCGCAGGCACACGAGACCTTGAAAAACGAAGCGAGCCGCCAAATGTACGATTACCGCATGCGAAAGGAAATTACCGATCGCGAGAAACATCGCGCGGACGGTACGCCGGGCGACCGCGACGTAAAAACCGAGCAGGGCGTCGAGCATTTCGACCGCGGGTTTAGCCTTTTGATGGAAGGCGACGTAGAAAGGGCTCTGCCGTTTCTCGCACGCGCTGTACATTTCGATTCAAAAAACGCCCGTTACCATGCGTATTACGGCAAAGCCCTTTCGGCCGACGGAACCCAGCGTCACAAAGCCGAATCGGAAATGCAGGCCGCTGTACGGATAGATCCCGACAGTCCGACATTTCGCATATTGCTGGCCGAATTTTTCATTCAGAACAACCTGCTGAAACGAGCTGAAGGCGAGCTAACCCGCCTTCTCGATATCTTCCCGGGCAACCGCGAAGCCCTCAAACTGCTGGATAAATTAAAGTCATAGGTCTGTAGTCTTGCGTTTGAAATCCTCGGAACCAAGACTCATCCTCCGCTTGAATCTTAAGTCCAAAGACGCGACACTATAAAGATGCAAAGTGCTGTTGCGGAAACGACCGGCCATGACGAGAAATTGCTGCGAACCGCCCAACAAATGGACAGGTTCGAGGGTTACGCCGATGCGCATGGGCAGCGGATCGCCTCGATCGCAGACATCCTCGGCGCGGCTTTCAAATTGGCTTCGCGGGACCGCTATTTCCTTCGGCAGGCGGCCCTGGTTCACGATATCGGCGAGTTGAAAATGAACCGCGAATATATCAGTTCGCCGCAAATTCTAAAGATCGAAGAACGTCTTGATCTTCAGCGGCATCCGGTGATCGGCGAACAGGAAACGGCAAAACTGGGCCTGCCGCGCGGTGTCCAACTGCTGGTCAGGTGGCATCACGAATGGTGGAACGGCAGCGGTTATCCTGACGGGCTCGTCGCCGAACAGATACCGCTCGCGGCACGGCTTTTGCGTATTTCCGACACTTACGCATCATTGACATCGAAAAGGCC
>JBKJJR010000341.1:0-10126 GCA_046597835.1 Pyrinomonadaceae bacterium | reverse complement strand
GAACTTGACGTCGCGCTGGATCCGCTCCGCTTCTTCGACTTTGCCCTGCGCCGCTTTTTCGTCGATCGGAACTTTTCCGCTCGCAGCCTGTTCACGCAGTGCCTGAATTTCTTTGGCCAAAGTATTGAGCTTGTTGGTCATGGTTTGCAATTCCAGTTCCGCCGGAGCAAACTCGGCCTGCAGCGTCTTGAAGGCACTAACATATTTAGTGATGCCTGCTTTTTCGTCGCCAAACTCAAATGTGTTAATGAGCCCGATCTTGACCGGGGCGGCCGTCTGGGCAAATGCCGATACCCCAAAAGCAACCACAAAAACGAGGCTGCCAATAAATAAACTGATTCTTTTCATTATTGTGTAAAACTCCTTAAACTTAATGCACTTAAATCGGCCGTCCAATATGGTTGTTTGAGACAAATTTATCTGAAATTGTTGCTTGCTGATTCAAAAAATAGCTATGGTAATTAAAAGGGCCGTCAAAGTCAACCTCATTCCTAAAATGTGCGGCCAACCGTAAACCTGATGCCCTGGCGTTTCCCGGGCAGAAATATTCCCGGCAATTCCTCAGTAAAACCGACCTTTGCATTCGGATTGTAATAATAATAGATGCGAAACGGCACGTTTACGACCGGAACCTGGACACGCATTTCAATACCAACGCTGGCTTTGACATTGGTGTATTTGCCAAACTTGGCATCATCGACTTTCAAAAGAGAGATCTGCTGCACCTCGCCCCGCAGATACAATTGTTGAACCTGCGGTGAAAGGCTCGTTGGGCAGCCAAACCGGTTGCCCCGGCAAAATTCGTTAATAAAATCGGTCTTTGTCATCACCCGCCCACGATAAAACAAGATGCTGCCGAAACTGCTCTCAAGAACGGGCGTGTTGATCAAACCCAAAGCCGTCAATCGGCCCGGCCCAATGAACGTTTCGTCCGGAAGGAACTCGCTGGTGATGACTTGGGTACCGGTTTTTTTGAGATTGAACACCGTACCAATGTCCGTAAAAAGAGCCATGGTCATTGGCCCAAAGATCGGAATTCGATATTCAAAATTACCTAGTATTTCCGTGTCGCCGCCAATAAATCTATAATTCCGTGAAAACAATGCCGGGTTTGCCCCAGTGTAGCCGGTCAATTGTCCAATGCTGATAAGTTCATTCGTGGTTCTGGGGTCAAGGCCGGTGTTCGTAATCGGTGTCCCTGCAGCATTTGTTGAGAGAACGACATTTCGGCTGGCTATATAAGTATCGAACGGTACAACCGGGCTGATCGAACGGCCTTCGTACCCGCGAATATCATTCTCACTTCCTAAAAAATAACGAGTATAAGCCGGGACGCCGCCGATATAGGCGATCGAATTTGCATTTCTGACTTTGTCTGTGATCGACCACGATCCGATAGTTCCCGCGAGAATTCGAAATGCAAATACATGCGGATCCTTGGATTTTTTATTTCTAACTGGGATGAATTGCGAATACTGAAGGCTTGGTTGATACGTACGCACGTCGCCGCCAATGCCCGCAAAACCGAGCGAGATCGATAACTGCTTGCCCCCAACAGTATCAATGCCGTTTCTGGCCGGTTGACGGGTATCATAAACAAATGATCCCGTGATCTGGCTCGTAATAATACCCGGCTGCGCATAGATTACAGGGATCGTCGTCGAGGGGTCGCCGGCGGCATTGACCTCCGGATCCTTAATGCTTGTTGTCGAAAGCAGATAGGTAAGGCCGATGCGCGAAAACTGTGTGAATTTTCGTTTCTTAAAGAAAATTTCAGAAAGTGGAGCTGTCGCAAATACGGTTCCGCCCAATGTGTTTTGCGTAAAAAGGTTGGCCTCGTCAGTAGTGACATTAGCCAATGGGTTGTATAGCGAATTCAGAACATCCGGATTTTGTGTCAGGAATGTGCCCTCGCCAAAGAACTTGTAGCGGCTGGCAAAAGCGGAGAAACCTACCGAGATCGGACGATTACGAAAATACGGTTCCTGATAGCTGAACTGCAAACTTTGCTGCCGGTTTCCCGCACCAACATTAAACGACAATACTTCGCCGCGGCCCGCCAAATTATTTGTCGAATATTCGAGGCCGAAAAACGAACCACCGATTCCGGATACGCCGCCGTTGAACGATATCTGCTGGCGTCCCTTTTCCTTTACTTTAACAATTAGATCGACGTCACCTTTTTCTTCATCGGTGCGGATCTCGACGTCCTGGTCTTTATCGACCGGGTCGAAATATTGGGTCTGGTTAAGGCGGGCCAGCGAAATTTCAAGATAATTCTGATTGTAGATATCACCTTCGTTGAGCAAAAACTCGCGCCGCATCACCCTGTCCCGAGTGAATGTATTGCCGCTGAACTCAAGACGTCGAAGCGTGAACTGTTTGCCCTCGTCGATGGTGATAGTAATATCGACGATCCCTTCGTCCGGTGTCGAGGGATTGTCCTTAAATTCGGGATTAAACTCAGCGTTGTATTGAACAAACCCCTGTGAGCCATATACCTTTTTCAGGTCCTCGTAAACGGCATCCTGCAGACGTTTACCGTCGGCAACCTCGCCTGTTTTTAAACCAACGTAAGAAAGTATCTGCTGCTCCGAAAAAATCGAGTTGCCCTCAACCTTCAATTCGCCTACGCGAAAGACCTTGCCCTCGTTGACCGGTATAATTATCTTAAGCGTGTCGTCCTTAGAAGTGACAAGCGGCAGCGGCAGACTGCCTATCAACGGCGGCCCTGTGCGTTTAAAACCTAATCCCGATACCTCCGGCTCGCCGATGCGGGCTTGGAAATAACCTTTTGAGAACATATATGCACGGACATTTTTTTGAAGGTCGTATTGCAGTTTTCTCAAATCGAGAATGTCTGTGCCCTTGATGCGTGAAATGAGACCGGTTTCCTTCACCAGAACCAACGCTCCGCGGAGTTCACCATCCTTAAAAACCTTGTTCCCTTCAAAGTCGATCTCGACAATGCGCGAGCGGTTGCCCTGGTCGATGTCAAACGTGACGGCGACTGACGTGGCCGATACTTCGTCCGCCTGTACCGACACCTTTGCGTTCGGATAACCTTTCGACGCCAGCATTTCGCGCAGCGTCCTCTTGGCCGCATTGGTTTTCACGGGATCGTAAACGGCTTCTTTCGAAATACCGACGCGCTTTTCGCGAAATTCCTTGAGGATGTCAGATTCGGTGATCGCGCCCGAGCCTTTGAACTGAAGATCGCGAATGATCGGCAGCTCCCGCACTTCAAAAATTACATTTACCCCGCCCTGCACTCCGTCCTCGACGAGCACGCGTGTCGCGGTTTTATCGAAAAAGTTCAGCGAGAGTAGTTCCTTAAGGTCGCGCTCGAGGGCGGCAGGATCAAATACGTCGCCGGTGCGCGTTTTTATGTAATAAAGCAGATCTTCGTCACGCAATCGCCGATTGCCCTGAATGTCTACATTTTCGACAACCTGCTGATGTGCGGCGGGGTTTGCAGCGTCATGTGTTGTAGGACCATTTAGCTTGGCACTGGCAATGGCCGGCAAAACCAAAAAAGCCAAAACCAGTAGAATAGATCCAAGTGCGCGTGCGATATACATAAAAAGCGAAATTTCCCTGAGGGTTCAAATTAAAGAGATGCTTTGAGCGTCGGCCGTTCGTCCTATTGAGTTAAAGTAAAAATGAAAAGCCTCCAAAAAGGCGTTTCAAGGTTAATTTTACTTGCCTTTAAGATTCTGGCGGCCTATCAAAAGTTGCCTCTTTTGCCCTATACATCAAACTCCAAAATTATACAGGGAAATGACGAGAAATAGAAAAGTCCGGCCTCGTATAGCTGATCGGGCGGCATTTGGTCACGTTCATCGAATTCCATACCGCTGCTCTGACGAGATCTTTTCTCGTGAGTTACAATACCTTATCAAGGATCGTTTTGGTCACCGACCGTATCCTGTGAATCGTTATTTGTTCACCGCTTTATGGAGATCTATTTTCAACTAGTGAGCGACGCTGACGCTCTGAAAAAGGCCTGTGAGGAACTCGGGCGCGAGACTTATTTGGGTTTTGATGTAGAGACGACGGAGCTTGATCCCTATAAGGGCGAGCTGCGGCTGGTGCAGCTAAGCAATGGAAAGAACAGTATCGTCATTGACCTGCGGGCCTTTGGCAGCGGCAAGTGGAAACCGGAGCTCGGAAAGTTGTCGGAATCGGTCCAAACTCTCAGGGCAAATCCCGACTTGGAACCGCTGCGAGACCTGCTTTCATCGACAAAACAAGTTAAGATCGCTCATAATGCGAAGTTTGATTGTAAATGGGCTCGGCATCATTTAGGGTGCGAGATCGGGGCGGTTTACGACACGTATTTGGCGAGTATTTTGATCGCGGCGGGCGAGGGTGAACGGCGGCACGGGTTGGCCGATGTTGTGCAATTTTTCCTTGGCCGCTCCCTGGATAAGAGCGAACAGGTGAGCAATTGGGCGGCGGACGAGTTGACCCCATCCCAGATCGAATATGCCGCTCGCGACGCTGCGATAATGCCGGAACTGCGGGAAAAACTCGACGAACGAATTGCCTCAGACCGCCTGACAGATGTTCTTAAACTTGAAAACGAATGCGTAATGCCGATCGCCGAAATGGAATTGAACGGCTTTTATCTCAACAAAGAGCGTTGGCGCGAGCAGCTTGGCGTTGTGACAAAGGCTCAGGCAAAGTTCGCCGATGAGCTGCAGGACATGCTATCCGCCGGCGTTGCGCAAGCGTCGCTATTTGGGCGTACCGAGATCAATCTTGACTCGCAGGCCCAAGTTACCGATGCACTAGTTGGACTTGGCATCCCGATGCCGAACACGACGCGGGCCTGGGAGTTGCAGCCGCTCGCAGAGAAATATCCGCCGGTCGCAAAGCTGCTTGAATATCGCACGGTTGCCAAGGCAATGTCGAGCTTTGGCGAGAATATCCTGGAATTTATCGAACCTGCGACGGGGCGAATTCACGCTGATTTTCGTCAGATCGGCGCTCCGACCGGAAGGTTTTCGTGTTCGCGCCCCAATCTTCAGCAAATACCGCACGAGGAGGTTTATCGACGCTGCTTCACCGCGCCGGCTGGCCGCTCGCTCTGCATCGCCGACTATTCGCAGATCGAGCTGCGTATTTTGGCTGATATTTCTGACGACAAGAATTTTATCGAGGCGTTTGCTTCGGGTCAGGATTTTCACTCGGCGACGGCGGCTCAGGTTTTTGGCATCGCCGCCGGACTGGTCACGGCGGACCAGCGTTCATTTGCCAAGCGGCTCAACTTTGGAGTGGTTTACGGCCTTGGCGCGTCTCGGTTCGCAATGATGACTGGCTTGACGCAAACACAAGCCGAAGAGACGCTCCGGCGGTATTTTGCAACGTATCCAAAAATGGACGAATGGCTGCGCATGCAGTCAAAGAACGTTTTGACGGAGCGCTTAGCACGAACACGCTCGGGCCGGCTGGCACGAATGAGTTACAACGAAAATGACCGGTCCTCAATAGGTGCCGCCCAGCGTTATGCCAAAAATATGCCGATCCAGGGCACTTCGGCCGACATCCTTAAACGCGCTTTGCGCTTGCTTCACGATGACATTCGCGAGAACTCGGCCAAGCTCGTCAACATCGTCCACGACCAGATCGTCGTGGAATGTGATGCTTCCGAATCAGAACAAACCGCTAAGAAACTAGAGTCCGCGATGCTCCGTGCGGGCGGCCAGTTCGTGAAAAAGGTGCCCATCAAGGTCGATGTTCACACTGCAAATGAATGGTCTAAATAGGATTTAGCTTGTTTGGTTTTCGACTTTGGCGAGGGCGGCGATCCTTTCGCGTTTTGAGACGACAACGCCGCCGGCCTTTTCCATTGTGATGGCAAACATTGCGGGGTCATCTGCTTTCAGTTTCGCATTAATAGGAATCACGACTTCGCCTTCAGAATTTACGTCGAAAGTGCCGCCGTCGATCGGCGTTTTTGGGTCTTGAGTTTTGTCGAAGATCCAAAGCTGGTAAGTCTCTTTTGATTTATCATTTACCGGCAGCCCTCGCAGACGCATATAGCCGACTTGCTTTTCATCACTCCAGACAACATCGCCCGAAACCAAATTCGTAGCTTTTGGATTCGGATTGGTCCAGTTCGCCTTGATCATTCCGGCGGTCGATCGCATCATCTCGTCACGAGCCTCGGCGGGTGGGAGCACCTTTGGAATCTCGGGCGTCGGTTTAATATTTGCCTGGTTGGGGGGAGGAGTTTGCGTGATCCAGAGGTTGAGTGCGAGAGCGATGCAGGCCGCGGCCGCGGCAGCCCAACCCAGCCAGCCAAACCACGACAGTCCTGGACGTTCGGCCTCAGCTTTATAAGAACTAGGCTTAACCGGCGGCCACGCAGATGCGGTTTCCGGCTCGGCCGCTCCGACAAATTGCCTGGCTTCGGCAAGTATCTTCGAATACAAATGCGTTGGAAGCTGCTCGTCAATTGAGGTGTCGGCAATGTTGATCGCGGCGACGGTCATTTCGAGTGACAGGAGCTCGGCGGCAACCATATCGGGATCAAGAGAATCGAGATCGCGCTGCTCGGCTTCATCAAGCCCGTGGACGGCCTTTTTCAGAAGGAGGTCAAGGAATTTTTCTCGTTTGTCTTCACTCATGCTCTCACCTCCTGCGATAACTGTGTCCCGTCGAGACCCAGATATTCTCTAACCTGCAATATGCCGCGTCTGGCATGCGTTTTGACAGTTCCAAGCGGCATTCCCGTCGCGTCTGAAATCTCCTGATGCGACATTCCCTGAACGATCGAGAGTTTCAAAACCTGCTGCTGTTCGGGGCGAAGATTTCGCATTGCCTCAGCCGCCTGTTCGGCTTCAAGGCCAGTCTGCATATCCTTATCTGCATGCGTAAACGGCTCAAGCAACATGTCATCAAGTGATTCGGCTGAGATTCGGCGTGTAGAATGCCTGATCTTGTCGATCAGCCGCCGCCGGGCGATCATCGCGACAAAAGTCGTCTCTGATGCTTTGGACTCATCAAAGCGGGCGGCATTTTTCCAGATGTCAACAAATATTTCCTGCACAGCATCCTCAGCATCGTCAGAATTTCGAAGCATTTTTCGCGCGATCGACCACACCAGACCGCCGTATTTCTTTAGGCAGTCCTCGACAGCATTTCTGTCGCCGTTTGCGATGCGTTGTAAGATAGCGTTAGTCACTGTTTATTGCCGTAAGGGAATATTATTCTCTAAAGCTACCTTAATTGGACCGCAAATGCCAATCAACTTACACTCGCGTACGCGTAGCGAGCTTCAATATGGATTTCGATATTTTGTCAGTTTTGGATTCAGAGAGGTATGACATCCTGTCTTTTCCGGCTTACAAAAATTGATGCAATGTAGAGCAGAAATAAAGTGAAAGAAGTTGCGGCAGAAACTAAGCAGTATTGGCACCAGGCATGGATCAAAAAGTACTGTACATAGATGAGCCAAGCGCTGAACAAAGCCATTAGCGTCGCTTGGACGCCATATACTTTCCACAATCCGTGATTTCCAAAGGCTGTAAAAAGAGCAAGCGCGAATGCAGTGAAATAAGCCGCGGCGCCAAATGCGGCAAGTGGAACACCGGCGATCTCGGCATATTGACTGCCAAGAACGGCTCCGCAGTCGAATTCTAAGCCGCAAGGGACGGCCTCGGCAGTGTAATGATGAATTGTCAAATAAACAGCGTCGGTGAGCCCAGCCAAAGCGACGATCGCCGCTGCGATCGGCAGTTTGGCTATAGTCGCCTTGGCATTATTTGACGGAATATCGACGCTTGTCACTTATTCGAACTCTCGCCGCCGGCGGGCTTACCACTTGCCGGATTTTGGCCTGTTGATTTTTGAAGCTCGGCGTCGATCAGCGTCTTTAATGACTCGACTTTCATATCGGCAAATGAGACGGAAACGCCATTTATAAAGAGTGTCGGGGTTGAAGTAATACTGATCGCCTTGCCCCGGGCAATATCGGCTTCGACCCTGTTCTTGGCACCAAAACCGTTCATGTCGTTTTCCCATTTCGCCATGTCAAGACCGATCTTCTGAGCATATCCTTTCCAAATTTGCTTGTAGGTCGGGTCTGAGGTCCACGCTTTCTGATTTGAAAACAGCATATTCTGCATGTCCCAGAATTTGTTCTGCATCCCGGCAGCCGAAGCGGCGAGAGCCGCCTCGTACGACTTATCGTGAGCCGCTATCTCGAGAGGAAAGTTACGATAAATAAAATGGATGCGCGATCCATATAAAGACTTGATCTCGTTCATCGTGGGATGTGCGCCGGCGCATGCACCGCACTGAAAATCGGCAAATTCTTCTAGGGTAACCGCGGCGTTTGGCGAACCCATCTGCTCGGGAGGGTTAGCACCCGACGGAGCGTTTGCCGGAATGCCGATCGGTGAAGGCTTAGCTGCGGCTGTCGAATTAGTCGGTTTATTCGTGTTCGACGGCGTTGGGCTTGCTTTCGAAGAATTGTAGTATAACGCTCCGCCAACGACGGCGATAACTAAAACTATACCAATGATAAGCAACGGGGTTCTGTTCATTTTTTTGCCTTACCTATTTTGTGGATGTGCCGGACAGCAAAGTAAAACTATCTTACGGCCTTTATCTTTGTTTTGTTCGTCCGCTTTTCGTCCATTATGTCGAGCGTCTCGACGACTTTTGAATATATACCGTCAGCGTCCAGCCCGTATTTAGCAAGTAGCAGCTTCGGGTCACCGTGCGTCACGATGCGGTCGGGCACGCCCATTCGGACTACTTTTATTTTATCCAATAAAGAGTTTTGTTCAAGTAGCTCCATCACCGCCGAACCGAAACCGCCGGCGAGATAAGCATCCTCAACCGTAACGATCAGCCTCATGCTCTGCGCCAGCGCAATGATTAGTTCGCTGTCCAGCGGTTTTGCAAAACGGGCGTTTATTACCGTCGATGCGATGCCGGCTTTTTTAAGATTGTTAGCAGCCGCAATGGCTGGATAGACCATCGAGCCAAAGCCAAGAATTGCGACTTCGCCGCCATCGCGAATGATCTCGGCTTTGCCGATCTCGATCTTTTTGGGCGGCGAACTGATATCGACTCCAAAACCATTGCCGCGCGGATAGCGAAGCGCAGCCGGGCGGGGATGCTCGATAGCGGTCAGCATCATGTCACGCATTTCGGCTTCGTCCTTCGGAGCCATAAGCACAATATTCGGATAACCGCGAAGGTATGCGATGTCGAGCAGCCCGTGATGCGTCGGGCCGTCGGCGCCGACTATTCCGGCACGGTCCATCGCAAACGTCACATTCAAATTTTGTAAACAAACATCGTGAATTATTTGATCAAAAGCCCGCTGCAAAAATGTCGAATAGATCGCCGCGACAGGCTTTAAGCCTTCGCAGGCCATCCCGGCGCAAAATGTTATGGCGTGCTGCTCGGCGATGCCAACGTCGAATGCTCGTTCAGGAAATTTTTCGAGCACCTTATCAACACCCGTTCCATCGGGCATAGCTGCTGTAAGAGCGATAATTTTGTCGTCCCGCTCCATCAACTCGCACATCGTTTCGCCAAAGACCTGCGTGTAACTCGGCGGTGAGATCTTGCTCGATTTGTACGGCAGTCCTGTTTTCGGATCGAACGGGCCGGTTGCGTGATAAGCGTAATAATTCTTTTCTGGATTTGGAAAGCCCTTACCCTTCGTGGTCAAGGCATGGACGATCACAGGCCCGTCGTCGATCTTTTTCGCCGCCTCAAGAGCACGAACAAGATCCGCAACATTGTGGCCGTCAACATAGCCGATGTATTTAAACCCAAGTTCGTTGACCAAAGCTCCAGGCAACACGGCAGCAGCAATTGCGTCCTTGAAGGATTTAGCCGCACGGCGGAGTGAGCCGCCGATGCCGGGAACGCTTTCGAGCGCATCGCCGATCTCTTCCTTAAGGTGGTGGTAACTTTGCGCTTCTTTGATGCGATTTAGGTAACCATTGATCGAACCGACCGCCGGGGCGATCGACATACCGTTGTCATTGAGCAGGACGATAAGCCGCGATTTAAGATGGCCGGCCTGATTGATGGCCTCCATCGCCATGCCGCCCGCGATCGACGAATCGCCGATCATTGCGCAGACGTGAAAATC
>JBKJJR010000109.1:0-2663 GCA_046597835.1 Pyrinomonadaceae bacterium | reverse complement strand
CTCAACGTGCACAGGCCGTTGCTGCGCGAACCTACGCTGTTGCGAATATCGGCGGCTATGGGAAGCAGGGCTTTGACATGGTCCCAACTATTTGGTCGCAGGTTTACAAGGGCGTCTCGATCGAGACAAAGATGGGCACGCTGGCGGTGCAGTCAACTCGCGGCATCGTCGCCACTTATCAGGGAAAGCCGATAAATGCTCTATACACATCGACGTGCGGCGGGCGGACGGAGAATAGCGAAAACATTTTCGAATATGCAGAACCATACCTTCGCGGTGTCGAATGCTCGCTCGAAGGGCATCGTCACTTTGAACCGTTTTTGATCAAGACCTCGCGTCCACCGGCGAAGGTTCGCGATGAAAGCAGTCTCGAGCTTGTTCTTTTAATGTCGCAGCTTGCTTCGAACGGTTTTTATCTTTCGACCCCGCAGATGACCGACGACTGGTTTGACGAAGTGCCGAACGAAAGCGAGATCTCAAACTGGCTGAATCAACTAGCCGGAAAATTTGGCAAGCCATTTCCAAATGTAAATCGCGACACGGTAAAACCGGTCGAACTTGTCCGCATTCTCGCTTCTTTTATTTATCCACCGGGTTACGCCGATACGCTATTGAGCGATGCTGATGTGACCTATCAACTCTCGTTTGACGATGCCGCCGACATACCAAAAGACAAACGTGCAGACATCGCTGTTTTACTTCGCGACGGATATTTTTCCATTCATCCGGACATGACGCTGAAGCCGAACAAGCCGTTTACCCGGGCAAAGATGCTGCGGCTGATCCGCCAGATCTACGAAAAGAAAAAGTGGATGCCGGAAATGCTTAGCGGCATTGCAAAGCCCACCGCCGACGGCAAGCTGATACTCAAAAGCGGCAAAACGGAAAAGCAAATATTGGTCCGGCCGGACGTGTTTTTGTTCCGCGAATACGGCGGCTCGATGTACTCGGTTCGCGAGGCCGCTCTCGTTGGCGGCGAGCAGGTCAATTATCAACTCGATGCATTAGGAGCCGTGAAATATCTCGAGATCAAGCCGACCGAAGCGCCCGCCACAGCAGAGAATATGTCGCCGTGGGCGTATTGGAATAAATCGCTGTCTGCCGGCGAGGTGCAGTCGCGACTGTCGAGATATGTGCGCGGCATCGGCACGCTTTACGATGTTAACGTTAAGAAGGTCGGATATTCCCGCCGACCGATCGAGCTCGAAATCATTGGTTCTAACGGCGTCAAAATACTGAAAGGCGGCAAGATCCGCTCGGCACTACGCCTGCCCGAACAGCTTTTTGTTATCAATAAACGTTACGCAGGCTCGGCCGTCGCCGGCTACACATTCACCGGCCGAGGCTGGGGCCACGGCGTCGGCATGTGCCAATACGGAGCTTTCGGTTTCGCCAAAATGGGCCTCAAATACGACGAGATCATCAAGCATTACTACTCCGGCGTTGAATTGACGCCGGCGTATTAGACAGAGATTACGGTTCTCGAGACCGTGGATTTGTTTTACCGCTCGGATCTTTAGGATCGGCCGTGATGCGACCGGGAGTCGGCATGTATTGTTCGCGTGTACCAATAGGCCCACAGAATAAGCAATCCCTGCATAAAAAGGCGGAGCCAGAGAAGGACCACAGGAATATTCGGATAAAGCTCCGAGTGCGCAGCCATGTGGATGTTTGCCGGGAAGACCGCGATCAGCAATGCGATGATTCCCCACGCGGCTACGCGGCTCATTGACGGGATCAACAATGCGACGCCTAGCACGACCTCGGCCACGCCGCTTATTATTACCAACTCGCTGTGAAGCGGCAGATACGGCGGCATTATTTTCAGGTAAAAATCAGGACTTATGAAATGATTTAGTCCCCCGGCGACAAAGAACAACCCGAATACCACTCTTGTCGCAAATTTGAACTTTCTCATTGAGGAAACCGAAACTATTTTCTGTTTATAGACCTTTCTTAACCTGTGGTCAAAGTAAAACATTTGATTTTGTTTAAGATATTGGTATCTTTTTGACAAGCAATGAGATTTTCGCGTAATCAGATCATCGGTGCATTCATCGTGCTTGTCATGCTCTTGGCCCTTGGATTATCAAGATTGTATTTAACGATCTCGTGAGTTCATCTTCTGTGTCCAATAATTCCCACGCAAAATGGATTTACGCTATTGCCGGGCCCACGGCTTCAGGCAAAACCGCGCTCGGGGTTGAGCTTGCGCTCCACGTCCGCGGAGAGGTTATTAGTTGCGATTCGGTCCAGATATACAAAGGCACTGAGAGCGCCACCGCTAAACCATCTGAAGGAGAAAAGCGGGGCGTGCCGCACCATTTGATCGATTATGTGGATCCTAATGTTAACTACACCGCCGGAGATTGGGCGCGGGATGCGGCGCTGAAGATCGCTGAGATCGAGTCGCGCGGGAATGTGCCGATCGTGGTGGGCGGCACTGGATTTTATCTGCGGACATTGCGACAGCCGCTATTCGACAGCCCAAAAACTGATGAAAACTTACGCGAACGGCTTCGTGCGATACAAAAACGACACGGTGCCGAGCGTCTGCACGCAATGCTCACGCGCGTCGATCACGAAGCGGCCTCCAAACTCCAGCCGCGCGATTATGTCCGCGTGATCCGTGCTCTCGAAGTTTACTTTCAGACAGGCGAACA
>JBKJJR010000323.1:0-3569 GCA_046597835.1 Pyrinomonadaceae bacterium | reverse complement strand
CAAAACCCGCTGTTCCGTCGATGGGATCGATGATCCAGACCCGGCGTTTCGACATACGTAATTCAAGATCGTCGGTCTCTTCTTCGGATAATATTCCATCGTTGGGAAAAGCCGACGCGAGCCCATCGACGATAATTCGGCTGGCATCGCGGTCGGCAATTGTAACCGGCTCACTCCGGTTATCGGCTCCGATTTTCTGCTCGGTCTCAAAACCCCCGGCGTAGTGTTTGAGTATCGTCTCTCCGGCAAGAAGCGCCGTGTCAATGGCTATGCGTAACTCGTTTTCCAGCATGGACTACATCTTAGCAAAAAAATGGTTCAAAATTTTTCGGCTGCTTCGACGATCCCGCATCGCGGACAAATAAGATACGTCTGAGTTTTATCCATCCATTTTGCGAGTGCTTGATTTGCAAGCTCAGGCGATTTGCTCTCGGATTCGCCTTCAATAAATGCCCGCGAATGTCGCGACGGAGTTTCCTTTCCTGTCAGCTCGCTTTCGCAGCGGCGGCACGTCCATCCACTGCCATCATTATAAAAATCATTTAATTCATTCATATAAAAAAGCAGCGAGGTCACGATCACCGCGCTGCTGAGATTAAGAGGTCTTACTGTTATTGGATCCGACGCGTCGGTTTGACGGCCGACTGCGCCGGCAGCAATTTTACGGGAATGACCGAATTTGCGCCATTGCGGTAAACCGTCACCTGTACCGTATTACCTATCTGCTTTTTGTCCAGATAGCGGTAAAGGTCGTCGATATCGTTCATCTTTTCGCCGTCGATCGACACAATTATGTCGCCAAGCACTATACTGCCGTTCGCGTCCTGCGAAAGCCCGCGAAGACCGGCATTCGACGCTGAGGTTCCTTGAATGACATTGCGGACAACGAGTCCCGAATTTACCGGCAGCCGGGCTCCCAAGTCGCCAACACTCAAAAGATTAGCACCAAGTTTTGGACGTCTCACTTCCCCAAACTGGAGTAATTGCGGGACGACACGCTTGGCAATATTGACCGGAACTGCAAAACCAACACCCACCGAACCGCCCGCCGGCGACAAGATCTGCGAGTTGATGCCGATCATCCGGCCAAACTTATCAAGCAGCGGACCTCCGGAATTACCCGGATTGATCGACGCATCCGTTTGTATCGCGGCGTCGATAGGCCTGTTATTCCGTGCTCTGATAGGCCGTTGCAGACCGGAAATGACTCCGGTTGTCAGTGTCCGGTCAAGCCCAAACGGGTTGCCAATCGCCAAAACCTTCTGGCCGACCGTTAATTTATCCGAATCGCCCAGCGGCACGACAGTTAATCCGGCCGGCGGAGCGTCGATCTTGATGACCGCCAAATCTGTATCCGGGTCGCCGCCTACTACGGTTGCCAGATACGATTTGTCACCGCCAAAACTTACGGATAGTTTTTGTGCGCCTTCGATGACGTGGTAGTTAGTGAGAATGTTGCCGTTCGCGTCGATTACCGAGCCCGAGCCGTTGCCCTTACCTTCCTGCTGATTGCCAAACCAATCCTGCGAGATCGACGTGGTGTTGATAAACGCGACGCCGGGCGAAATGGCCTTGTATACATCGATATTGTTTTGTTCGTCCGAGACCGTTGACGGGTCTGCTATTCTGACCGGGGTTTCCTCCGCGAAGGTTACCGCCGCTCCCCCGTCCGTGTTCCAAAACCTGCTGAGATTATATAAAAGCGCCGTCGCTCCTACCGCGATCAACGCCGAGGCAAAGGCCAAAAGTAATATCTGCCTTGCCGACATCTGATAGACTGAATTCCTTTTCATAATGACGATCCTGCCTTTTGAATAAAAGATACCACGATTAGGATGCGCCCCAAACCCTAACGCGTTGTGCAATCTATTACGAAAAAAAAAGCCCGCGTGTTCCATAATGAAACATACGGGCGATGAGACAAGCTCTAAGAGGAGGTTATGTTATGAGAGCGGATAATTGTCCCGGAATTTCTAAAAGGTCTCGCAGTTCCGAATTTGAAACGTAGCCGAATGCCCACAGCCCAGTAAAAAGATGTATGCCCATCACGCCAATATATAGGACGAGAGCGAGGGCCAGCCCATATCTCGCCAACGGGCGATTTCCTCCGCGATAGAGCACTATCGCCGCAAACGCACCCATTCCGATCTTAGCAAGGAGAAATGGCCCGTTTCCAATGTCCAAAAGGTGAGCCATCAATCCATTTCCCTCGGTAGCCACGCCTGAACGCACCCAAGCTATGGTAAGCAAGCCGTCGACCAAATTCAGAACAAAGAGTAGAGCCGGCGCGAATAGGTGCATATAGAGCTTCTCCTGCAAAAACTTGTTTAACCTCTCTCTTAAACAACTTAACCCCCGGTTTTTAGGCCGGGGGCTAAGCAGAAAGAGGATTTCAAAACTTTAGTTGTCGAATGGAATATAGCGCTAATCGACGGTGATTTCAGAAAAGCCGGTGTGTTTTTATTCTTTCCAATAAAAATGATATCCTTGAGCCGGACAATCAGCCGTTTGCATATTAATTTTGCAACGATTTTTGCCTATTTGCATTCAAATCTGCTGCCCAAAAGGCGGCATTGATAGGATCGCTCCTTTGCGATCGATTTGAGGAGACCAGCATATGAGACACATATTCAAAATGAGAAACGTTGTAGCATTTTTGACTTTAATATTATTGATCGGAGCAAGCGATTCGTTCGCTCAGAAGCGAAGGCCCGTGCTAAAACGCAAGGCGGTCACAAAGAAAACCGCTGTTTACAGAGTTCCGGTTTACACCGTCGAAACAGGCACTACGATGCGTGCCCGCATGAATGAGACGCTTAGCTCAAAGACCGCGCGAGTCGGCGAAACCTTTACTGGGACGATCACCGAGCCTGTCTATTCGACAAACGGCGTTGTCGTTGTTCCTGTCGGGAGCACCGTCACGGGCCGTGTCGATACTGTGAGGGCGGCGGCAAAGGGCGGCAAGCCGGGCTCGATCGACGTCAGTTTTACCCAGGTTAGACTGCCAAACGGCAAAACACGCGCGATCAACGGCTCGCTCACAGATCTCGAAGGCAAAACTTCCAGCGATAATGAGGGTACTGCTACTGGCAAGAAAATGTCGAACCGCAAGCTAATCTTTATCGGCGGCGGCACCGCTGGCGGAGCTATATTGGGCGGCGCCATCGGCGGCGGCAAAGGCGCTCTGATCGGCGGCCTGCTCGGCGCCGGCGGCGGATTTTTCGGTGATAAATTGACGAAAGGCCCCGAGGCCGAAGTCCGGTCCGGCACCGAATTCGGCGTCTCTCTTAACCAGGCGATCTCAATGCCGAAATTTGCTGAGGGAACGACGGTAAATCAATAAAGTACCAGAAAAGAAACTAAGGGCCGGGAGCGATCGTCGCTTCCGGTTTTTTTGTTAAATGCTGTGGATGAGGAATTCCGGCGTGACGATGACGGGCGAGAAAAACCCGGCGGTCGTATTGAATAATCGCAGCCGTGCCTGTTTGCGGACGTTGGCGATGTGGCCGAAATTCCATGTGACCAGATAGTCGATCTTGTGAAACGAAGCGAGTGCAACATGGACCGCG
>JBKJJR010000193.1:0-6367 GCA_046597835.1 Pyrinomonadaceae bacterium | reverse complement strand
ACGCAGCGCGACAACCTTCCAAACGCCATCGCCCGCCTGCAGGAAGAGTTAAAACGCACCCGCAAGGAAATGGACGAACTCAAGCTACAGATCGCTCTTGGCGGTAGTCAGGGGTCGGTGGCTGGCGGCCAGTCGACAACCGAAGACGAAGCGCGCGACATAAAGGGCGTCAAAGTTTTGGGCAAGATCGTGGACGGCCTCGATGCCAACGGTTCGCGTCAGCTTTCGGACACGCTGCTTGCGCGGCTCAAGTCCGGCGTCGTAGTGCTTGGACGCACTGACGACGGCAAGGTGAGCATTATCGTTCGCGTTTCCGGAGATTTGACCGGCCGTGTAAAAGCGGGAAATGTGATCAAAGAGATCGTGCCGATAGTCGGCGGAAAAGGCGGCGGCCGTCCCGATATGGCAGAAGGCGGCGGCTCCGAACCCGATAAATTATCCGACGCCATCGACGCCAGCTACGGCGTGATCGAGAAGATGTTGGGGTAGATTTTTTGCCGCCGATTAACGCAGATATACACAGATCAGATAATTTGATTCTTTATCCGCGTCATCCGCGTTAATCTGCGGCTAAAAAATTCTTTGAGGATTTCTATGAGCGCGGCATTGCCAATTCAGTCCGACGAGATCATCTCATACAATCCGGCAACCGGAGCAGAAGTTGGCCGTGTACCGCAGATGTCGGCGGATGAGGTTAAGGCGGCCGTGACGCGCTCACGCATCGCATTTCAAAACTGGAAAAAAACCTCCTTCAAAGAACGTGCGGCATATATCATGCGGGCGCGCGAAGTGATCTTGTCGCAGATGGACGAGATCGCTCATCTCATCTCAGCCGAATCGGGCAAGCCGTTTGGCGAAGCGATTTCGATGGAGATCGCGCCGGTTCTCGATCTGATGCAGTATTTTGCCCGCAACACGGAAAAGCTGCTGAGGCCGACAAAGATCCATATCGGCTTGTACGCACTTCTCGGCCGCTCGTCAAAGATCGTCTATCACCCTCTTGGCGTCGTCGGTATCATTCCAGCGTGGAATTACCCATTTTCGATACCGCTCGGCGAAGCTGTGATGTCATTAATGGCAGGAAACACGGTCGTGATGAAACCCTCGGAACTCACGCCAATGGTGGGATTAAAGATCGGCGAGATATTTGAAAAAGCTCATGGCCCGACAAACTTCAGTTTGTCGAACATTGTCCAGGTCGTCACCGGCGAGGGTTCGACAGGTGCGGCTCTTGTCGATGCCGCGCCTGACAAGATAATGTTCACAGGCTCGGTTGCGACCGGCAAAAAGATCGCCGAAGCCGCCGCAAAAAATTTAACATCGTGCGTCTTCGAACTCGGCGGCAAAGACCCGATGATAGTTTTCGCCGACGCCAATCTCGAACTCGCGTCGAGCGCCGCCGTTTGGGGTGCGTTCTGCAATTCGGGTCAGTCGTGTTCGTCCGTCGAACGTCTTTACGTTCAAGAAAGCGCCGCCGCTGAATTTACCCGCAAGATCGTCGAAAAAGTTCGCGAGTTAAAACAAGGCCCCGGCGGTAACGAGGACATCTCCATCGGCGCGATGTCATCCGAGCGTCAAATTCAAATAGTAGAAGATCACGTTGCCGATTTCCGAGCAGCAGGCGCAAAGATCGAAACCGGCGGAGGGCGCGTTTTGAGTACCGGCTTTAGCCGGCAACCGCCTGAAGGCGGGACTCCAAGCGGCCTATTCTTCGAGCCAACTGTCATCACCGGTGCAAACAATGATATGCGTGGAATGCAGGAAGAAACGTTCGGCCCAACGCTGCCCATCGCGACGTTTACAACTGAGCAAGAAGCTATACGATTCGCGAACGACAGCGAGTTTGGCCTAACCGCAAGCGTCTGGACACGCGACCGAGCAAAAGGCGAACGTGTTGCGCGGCAGATCGAAGCCGGCTCCGTTTGCGTCAACGAAGTTCTCTACACACACGGCATCGGCCAGACGCCTTGGGGCGGCTTCAAAAACTCAGGCCGCGGCCGCACGCACGGCCGCGAAGGTTTAATGGAACTCGTCCAACCACAGCACATTCACGTCAATCATCTTGCTCTGCTCCCCGACGCCTGGTGGATGCCGTATTCGTCAAACGCCGTTACTACATTCCGTGAAATGGCCCACAAATTCGCCAGCGGGTCGCTCATCAAAACTACGATGCTGCTCCCGCAGTTGCTGAAACGTATCACGGAGCTTCGGCGCAAATGAACAACACATTTCCACTGCCGAACTACATATCGCTTGATTTTCAAAACCTCGATATTGATGAACAAACGAGGCGTGCCGATGAATTTTTTACATTGCTCAACTGCCGCCGCACCGTCCGCGATTATTCCGACCGCGATGTGCCGTTTGAGCTGATCGAAAAGGCAATTGCGGCGGCGGGCACGGCGCCGTCGGGTGCGAATATGCAGCCGTGGCGATTCGTGGTCATAAAAGATGCGGAGATCAAACATAAAATTCGCGAGGCGGCCGAGAAAGAGGAATTTGAAAGCTATCACGGCCGGATGAGTGAAAAATGGATGCGGCGGTTAGCGGTTCTCGGAACCGACGAACACAAACCCTTTCTCGAAATCGCGCCTTACCTGATCGTTGTTTTTCGCATCAACTCGGTCGAGGAAAACGGCGAAACTGAGCCGACATATTACTCACAGGAATCTGTCGGCATCGCCGTCGGAATGCTGCTCGCCGCACTGCACAATATGGGCCTCGCCACGCTGACGCACACTCCGTCGCCGATGAAGTTTCTTCAGGAAATACTAGGCCGGCCAAAGAACGAAGTCCCGTTCGTGCTAATCCCTGTCGGCTATCCGGCGACGGATGCAAAAGTGCCGGATATAAAGCGAAAACCGCTCGACGAAATAATGGAGGTGATCTAGACAGCAAATTCCGCTATAACCGGCGTATGATCGCTCGGTTTTTCGCCGCCGCGCGGCTGCTTGTCGATCCAGCAGCCGGTGCACTTATCAGCCAGCGGCGGCGAAACCCAAATGTGGTCGATACGCAGGCCTTGGTTTCGCTGCCACGAGCCTTCACGATAATTCCACCAGGAAAACTCTTGGAGGTCGCCGTTCATCTTTCGAAAAACATCGACAAAGCCCCATTGCTTAACGTGATGGATAGCGGCACGTTCAGGCTTTGAAAAATGCAATTTCCCCTGCCAAACCGGAACGCTCCAAACGTCGAGTTCGTCGGGCGCCACATTAAAATCACCGCACAGGAGCACGTCTTTGTTCAAGTCGCATTCGTCGTCGAACATCCGTCGCAGCCGCTGCAGCCAATCGAGCTTGAACGCAAATTTATCGGTCCCCAGCTCGGTCCCGTTCGGTATGTAGGTGTTGACAATGCGGACGCCTTTGATCGTCGCGGCGATGAGGCGTTTTGGCTGTTCATCGTCATCGTCGTGAAAACCTTTCTGAACATCTTCGATCTCGTGTTTCATAATGATTGCAACGCCGTTGTAAGATTTCTGCCCAAAAAAGGCGACGTGGTAACCCGCGTCATTGATGGGCCCGTAAGGAAAATCACCATCGACGACTTTCGTTTCCTGCACGCAGAGCACGTCCGTATCCGTCGTTTTCATCCACTCGAGCATCGAATCGAGCCGTAAACGTATCGAATTTACATTCCAGGTTGCGATCTTCATAGAACGATTTCACCACAGAGGCAAAGAGGACACAAAGGGTTTTTGATAAGTTTTATTTTGCCGAATTTCTTTCCCAAAAAACCCCATCTGAAAATCCTTGTATAGATGCATCTTCTTTGGCGATTTCAAGCCGCTTTTGTGCGAGCAGACAATATTTTTCATCGGACTCGATCGTGACAAAGTTACGCTCCAGTTTTTCTGCCACGACAGCCGTTGTTCCCGAACCGGCAAAAGGATCAAGTATTAAATCACTCGCGTTTGTGCTTGCGAGAATTAGTTTGGCAAGTAGTTTTTCGGGTTTCTGCGTTGGGTGATCTGTATTTTCAGGCATTGACCAGAATGGTACGCTTATATCGGTCCAGATATTTGATGGATGTGTATCGCGAAAGTTGCCTTCGATTGTCTCATCCCAATCTTTGGGCATTCCATTATCGCGATATGGCGCGACGACGCGGCGGCGCTGTTTTACGGCATTGAGTTTAAAAGTATATTCATCCGAAACGGTGAAGAACCAAATGTCTTCGGACGTATTTTTCCAATTTTGCTTTGCTCCGCGACCTTTTTCACGTTCCCATGTAATGCGGTTTTGCAGTTTGAAATACCGCAAACCAACTCGCTGTATTGCCGAGCTTGAACGCCAATCGCCGCAGATGTAAACCGACGCAGTTGGCGTTAGCAGTGGCACACACAACCTTAGCCACGAATCGAGCCAGTCTTCGTATTCTTCCGAAGTTCGCTCTCTAAAGGTCTCTTTACCAAACGCTTTGGTTAGGTTGTAAGGCGGGTCCGCAAATAGCAGATCAAAGCTGCCTTTTGCCAGCCGTGGCAGGACCGCAAATGCATCGCCGCATATCACCCGACTACGGACGCTCTTATCGGCCTTTGCCCCCGGCAGCACTTGTGAGCGCAGGCGGTCGATCTCGCCCGGTGCTAGTTCCAGCGTGCGGTTTCGCGGTGCTTTTTGTTTTTTCGGTGCGTCCGACATCTGTCAAGAAACTTTAGCATAAGGTTGGCGGCAGGCCGCATTGTCTTACCTGCCTTGACCCAAAAAATGCCCGCGTGATACTCTTATATCTTTTGAGAATCGGGCGTTTTGTCCAGATGCATTGTATAAAAGACCTATATGCATCTGCTTTTGTTTGCCGAATCGATCCAGCTTTTTCCGGACGGCACTCTTTTTGTCCACATCGCGATGATCTTGGCGATGATCTGGCTGCTAAACCGCACGCTTTATCGCCCGATAAATCGCGTTCTCGAGGCGCGTGAAAAGAGCAAGGGCGGCCATTCGAGCGAGGCCGAGGGAATTCTCAAGGATGTCGAGGGAAAAGAGGCCCGATACACTCACGAACTGCTTGACGCCCGTTCCGAGGGTTACGAATTTATAGAAAAAGAGCAGAAAGAAGCGGCGGCGGCGAGAGACAAGCAGCTCGGTGAAGTAAAAGCGGAAATTGCCGAAAAGTTTAATGCGGGCAAGGCCGAGCTTGAACAGCAGGAAGCAGCGGCACGCGCGTCGATCGCTACGGACGCCGAAAAGATCGCGGACAAGATCGCGGCACATATTCTGAAAGCTTAAGTTTTTATGTTTGCTTTTTTGATGAGTTTTAATTTCTTCCTCGCTGAGGGCTCGCACGGAGCGGCGGGCGGCTTCATGCGCTTTTACGAGGACTATTTTAATATCCCAGGCTTTGAAGCCTGGAAGTTCCTCAATCTCGCGATCTTCATTGCCGGAATGGTCTATCTTTTGAGAACGCCGTTGAGCGACGCGTTTAAGGCAAAACGTGACCAAATCCGCGCGGAACTTATAAAAGCCGAGGAAGAAAAGCAGGCTGCGCTAGTGAAATTGACCACGGCCGAGGCTAAGCTTGCTCAGCTCGAGGTTGAGAAAACAAACATCATCCAAAAGGCAAAAGACGAAGCGGCTGCCGAGAAAGCACGGCTCGCGGAGCAGATGCGCATCGAGGCCGATCGGCTGCGGCAGCAAACCGAGGGCGACCTAACCCGTTTGGGTAAACAAGCTCACGCCGAACTGCGGCGGTTTTCTGCCGAGGAAAGTATTCGCCTCGCCGAAGCAAAACTTCGTGCCCAGATAGACGGCGAAAAAGACATCCGGCTCGTAAAAGCAAGTATTCAAGAGATCGGGGGGCTAAACTAAATGAGCACAGGAACCATAGCCCGCCGCTACTCGGCCGCACTCGCCGATGTCGTTCTCCAAACTGGCGATGCCGAAACCGTCAAAGCGGAACTTGCCGGCTGGGGCGAACTTTTTCGCTCAAACAAAGACCTGCAAACGGTGTTCAGCAACCCGGCCATTACGCATGTTAATAAGGAAAAGATTTTAGAGAGTCTAATAGAAAAAACCAGGCCGACAAAGACGACCGCCAATTTTGTGCGTGTGCTGTTGCAAAACAGTCGGTTAATGAACCTCGCCGAGATCAACGACCGGTTCGCCGCCGAACTCGAAACGCGCGGCGGCCTCGTGTTAGCGGAGATCACGTCGGCCAGAGAATTGCCGCATGACGAACGTACGGATTTTGAAGCGAGCCTAGCAAAACTAACCGGCAAGCGGGTCAAGGTGAACTACTCGGTCGATAAGGAAATTATCGGCGGCGTTGTAACGCGAATCGGCTCGACCGTTTACGACGGCTCGGTAAAGACGAAACTCGAGACGCTGAAGGCCGACCTTATCGGAGCTTAAGCTATGCTAAAAGG
>JBKJJR010000240.1:0-2635 GCA_046597835.1 Pyrinomonadaceae bacterium | reverse complement strand
AGCGCGACGTTTGATGTAACTATCTGCGGTGACACGGCTATCGAGCCGGACGAAACGCTCTTTGTAAACTTGTCCAACCCAACCGGCGGGGCCACGATCGGAACACCGTCCGGAGCGAAACTGACCATTCTGAACGATGACTTTGCTTCACCGACAAATACGCCAACGCCGCTTCCGACCGGGCTGCAAACACGGTTTGTGGTCGGTGATGTGGATGCGGTGGTCGGGCATCAGGTGACATTCTGGGGAGCGAAGTGGTCAACGGAGAACCATTTCACTGGCGGCACGGCTCCTGCCAGTTTCAAAGGATTTGCAGATTCATCCAGCCCCGCAGCCCCATCCTGCGGCGGCACTTGGACTGCCACGCCCGGCGTGAGCACAAAACCGCCCGCCACGGTGCCGCAGGACATCGTCGTTCTTGTTGCAAGTAACGTAGGAAGCTCGGGTTCGAGTATCAGCGGCAACATCGTGAGAATGGTGGTCGTGCGTGTTGATCCCGGCTACGGGATCGGTCCCGGCAAAGAAGGCACGGGCACGGTCGTCGGGGTCGTCTGCGGCGCACCAACTTATCATGGAGGGTTCATCCAAAATGTGATCGACGCGTGCAATTGGATCATGCCCGACATGATCGAAAGTAAACGGGGAATGGACAGTTTGTAGGTTCACAATAGTTGCGAAAAGTTCAGATGGGCAGGTTATCAACACCTGCCCATTTGAACTTTGATAACGTAAAAGGGCGCGAATGGAGATTATCCGTTCGCGTCCTTTTACATTGCCATACCTGATGCGTTGTTGTCCCTGCCCGAGTTTTGATTTTTCTGCCGTATTCTCTTAGGCTGTAATTTTAGTTTAAGGTAATATGCAGGCATTAATTTTGGCGGGCGGCAGAGGAACACGGCTCAGGCCGCTTACGGTTTACACTCCCAAGCCCATCGTCCCGCTCGTAAACCGTCCATTCTTGTTGTATCAGATCGAGGTTCTTCGAAAGGCGGGCATTACCGACATAACGCTTTCGCTTAGTTACCAGCCTGACAAGATCGAACATCTGCTGGGCAACGGAGCAGAGTTTGGCGTAAACCTGCGCTACATTACCGAACCGTCGCCGATGGGTACGGGCGGCGCTTATAAGTTCGGCTCAAGTGCGATACGCGAAACTACCGTCATTTTCAACGGCGATATTTTAACTGAGATCGACATTGGTAAGTTGATCGAATTTCACCAGGCGAAATCGGCCGCCGCGACGATCACGCTCGTGCCTGTCGATGACCCGACACGATACGGCTTGATTACGATAGACGAGGAAAGCAAAGTTCTAAGCTTCATCGAAAAACCGCAGCCGGATGAGTTAGCAGAATTAAAGATAAACACAATTAACGCCGGCATTTATATTCTCGAACCCACGATACTCGACATCATCGCCAAAGACGCCAACAAGTCGTTCGAATACGACGTTTTCCCCGATATTCTGAATCGCGGATTGCCATTCTTCGGTTACGAAATGAAAGGCGAATATTGGCGGGATATTGGCACGCCGGCCAGCTATCTTGCGGCACATCACGATTTCCTAAGTGGAAAACTAAAAAGCTTTGAGATAGAAAAGGCCGCCGTATCTGATGATGTGGCGACTCGGGCGGAGATCGACAAGGTATCGGTGCTTGGACCGGATTGTGTGGTCAAAGCCGGCACACGTGTGGTCAATTCGGTGATCGGCGCCGGTGTTCACATCGAAGAAAAAGTTGTGATAGAAAATTCAGTTATCTGGCCGCATACGCGCATTTCCACCGCTGCGGAGATACACAATGCGGTCGTCGGAAGAGGCTGCCACATTGGCCGCAATGCCGTCGTCGGTCCGGGCTCGGTTTTGGGTGATAAAACTTCACTGACGGATTATACAAAGGTCTAAATTTTTCGCGTAATGCCTGAATTACCTGAAGTCGAACTTATTTCGCGATCGCTGCACTCGCTTGTAACGGGCCGGACCATTCTGTCTGCAAAGCTTATTCGCGAGCGGCTCGCACCGGATACACTGCCGGCCAGGTTTTCAAAAGAACTCCGTAATACCACGATCAATTTCGTTCATCGCCGCGGCAAGCACATCCTGTTTGATCTGAGCGGCGGAAAAACCTTGATCGTCCATTTGCGAATGAGCGGCCGCTTCTCGCTATTGGCGGACGAAACGGAAGATCCAAAATTCACACACGCTGTATTTCATTTCGACCAGGACAGGCTCGTCTTTGACGATCAGCGGCATTTTGGGCTGATGAAGATCGTCAGTACCCGAGAGCTTTACGATGCCAAAGAGCTCAAGAAACTCGCCCCAGAGCCTTTTTCGGACGAATTCTCAGTCGAGTATCTTTACGAAAAGGCTAAAGCCTCAAAACGCACTCTGAAAGAATTCCTGATCGATCAAACAAAAGTCTGTGGTCTCGGTAATATCTATGCGTGCGAAGCAATGTTCGCCGCAGGTGTCGATCCGCGTAAACCGTCCGACAAGCTTTCCAAACAAAACATTTTTCGGCTTCATGAAAGCATCCGTGCAGTTTTGGAGGGGGCAATTACTCACGCAGGAAATCAGGTGGTTGATCCCGAAAACCTCGAAGGCAATTATTTCAGTGCCGGGTCAACCGCTGGATGG
>JBKJJR010000147.1:0-7488 GCA_046597835.1 Pyrinomonadaceae bacterium | reverse complement strand
CGCATCTTGCGGTCAAAAGATGGTTGGTCAATACGCTCGGAAAACAATGAGCCGTTTACATACGGGAATGACTTTAAGTCCTCGTCAAGATTTGTTTGCCGCTCGGTTTCAGGCGTGTCAAGAACCTGAAAAAGCTGTGCCAGCATCGCACCGAGATTTGATCCGTCGTCGGCTGTTTTCTCGGTAAGAAAATATAGAAAACTGCTTCGCGGCAGGAAAATACCAGTGTCGTCGGCAAACAGACAATAAACCAGACGGACGAGAAACGTTTCTAACTTGTGGCCCGAATAACCGCTCGCAAGCAATGCGTCGTGTAACTCGCCGAGTTTTAACGCGACCTTTATGTTTACAGGGTCCTGCTCTTTGTATTCACGTTTTTGATAACCGGAGATCGCACCGAAAAGCTGTATCTTATCGGGCAATTCGTCGAGCGTAAATTCAATTTCTTCTTTGGTTTCAAGATTGAAGAGACGAAATGCCGCGAAATCGGAGATCAGAACGAGTTCGGGCAACTCGTCCGGCTTGAGGTTTTCGAGATATTCAAAAGCCTGCGACGAAGCTTTGTCGAGACTCTTTCCGGCCGATTTGTGCTCGACCAGCAAAACGCCGCGCCAAAACAGGTCGATGGCTCCGGTATTGAGATTGTTCTTTTGAACGGCCTTTTCAAAAATTGCGACTTGCCGCCGCTTTATGCCAAAGATGTCCAGGAACTCATTCCAGAAGGTTTGCGATTCGGCACGCTCCCGCGTTTCGCCTTTCCATTCATGGACAAAGGCGATCGCGTTGTTGCGTATTTCGGCTTGGGAAAGTCGCGGCATTCTATTTAAAAAGGTTCAATCGTCGCTGACGCGACGCGGATAATCTTACAACACCTGTCCGTGGCTTGAAAGCCACGGCTACATTCATCTTGCCGCTAATGCGGCACACGAACCATTTACACCCGGAAAACCAAGTCATATCCGGAAAGTTATGCCAAATCGAGAAAGTCACGCCATTTCGGGAAAATTGGTATTTCAATTTGTCTTGAGAATTGTTAGATTGATGTGGGAAAGTTGGAATTACGCCGGCTCACGATGTTTGAAAAATTAATACTTCGAGGTTTAGCAACGCAATTAAGTTTGGAACACGTGGAACACTCGGAACACTTGGAACACGCGGAACACCTGGAACGCCCGGAACAGGGCGCAAGGCCGCCGCTTGTTCCAGCCAAGAACGGCGGCCCGGAAAGACCTGAAACGCCGTAAGATGCCTGGTTACAACAATTATGGATTTTGTCTTACATTGTCTTACTTTTTTTCGGAAACCGTGATACGAGGCCAAAATGCGACTTTAAACTGCTGTGTTTACAGGACTTATTTTGTACCACTCGGGTGTGGTACAAGAGCGGTACAAGCGGTACAAAAAAATTGTGGGGACAGTGGGACAGATCAGTGAAAAACGGAAAGTGGAAAGTGAAAAATGTCAGAGCCGGGAGCGAGCGGGGCCCCCACCGGAGCATCTCCGAGTGGGGTGCAGGTAGCGACTGAGCACTTTTTTGCTGTGAGATACTCGGACAATGTTGAGTGAGAGATCAAAACTGTTGGTTGCGACTGGCAACAAAGGGAAGTTGAGTGAGTTGAAAGGCCTGTTGGCTAATATACCGATCGAGCTGTTGAGTCTCAAAGACATCGGGTGCGCTGTTGAGATCGAGGAAACAGGAGCAACATTTGCCGAAAATGCAGCTTTGAAGGCTCAGGGATATGCTCGAATAACCGGCATTCCGACGCTTGCTGACGATTCGGGGCTTGAGGTTGATGCACTCGATAACCGACCCGGTGTTTTCTCAGCCAGATACGGCGGCGCGGATCTTGGCTTTGATAAAAAGATGGTGATGCTTCTCGATGAAATAGAAAAAACTGGCGGAGAAAATCGGACAGCACGCTTTGTCTGTTCGATCGCGATCGCTGATGCGGCAGGTGAGATCGTTCATTCCGCAGAAGGCATTTGCACGGGACGAATCGCTCAAAAACCATGCGGCACGGGCGGTTTTGGATACGATCCGCTGTTTATTCCGGATGGGTTAGAAAACACGTTCGGTGAGCTTCCAAACGCCTTAAAGCAGAAAATCAGCCATAGATTTCGTGCTTTTGAGCAAATAATCCCGTTTTTACGGCTTTTTTATGCGATTTGACTTGACGTTGATGCCACTTGGGCTTAGAATTCGACACTTGGAATCGTTTCACTCATTGAAACATACGGGGCGTAGCACAGCCTGGTAGTGCGCACGGTTTGGGACCGTGAGGCCGCAAGTTCGAATCTTGCCGCCCCGACCAATCACTTTGCGCGATTGGTGGTTTTTCCCTCTTTTTGCCAAAGCGTTCTTTACGGCAAAATTATTCACAGCGGTAGTATTTTTATTATTCAACTCAAACTGGAGGTTAGATAAATTATGGCTCGTATGACACAATCTCAGATCATTGATAGCTTGGCAAGCTCGTGTAATTGCAAGAAAACAGATGTCAAATTAATGTTTGACGAACTGGCAACATTGGCGACAAGCGAAGTGAAGAAGAATGGTGAATTCACTCTTCCCGGATTCGGCAAACTTAAGAAAACCAACCGCAAGGCCCGCGATGGCCGCAACCCCGCAACCGGTGCCGTGATCAGGATCCCTGCGAAAACGACCGTCAAATTCAGCATCGGCAAAGCGATGAAAGACGCTGTCGCCTAGCTGCACTCTATTTTGCGATAGTTTTATGAACACCCGGCAAATCTTGCGGTTTGCCGGGTTTTTCCTGTGCTTATGCCCGAATTAGGAAAAAAAACTCAATTTCTGAAAAAAAGTGGTGACAAGAGCGATTTTCTTTGTTACAATTTCGTTACAGTTTGAGGCGAAAGCAGCAAAGCTATTTTTCAGCGATTTTCCGTGCTGGAGCTTTCAACTTATTTTTAGGAAACGCATTTTGTTTCGTGCACTTCCAATTTTATTGATTTATTCCGTGCCTCGATGGGCGGAAAATTTGAAACAGAGGAGAATAAACGAGTGGCAGCAGCTAGACCAATGACCCTGCAGGACAGAGTTTTGCAGATCGACCATATACAGGCTCGTCGTTTTTCTAAACTGGCCGGCGACGCTGTGGATATCGCAGCGGAGGGCATCATCAGACACCTGCGGGCTTGTGCCCGCATGGATGTTAACCCTGATGCTTCGGCAGTTAGAGAGATAATCGACGATGCTTTAAACGGCAGACGTGTTTTTGCCGAAACTTCAAACGACCTTTTGGCCGCTTAATTAGTTTTAATATTTCAATAGTAATACAAGCTCGACCGTCCTTTTTGGACGGTCTTTTTTTTGGCCGTTATCGCAACTTTAAATTGTAGAGCACGTATTTGCCAAACGTCTCGCCCGCGTCGCGCTCGTACCATTTGTCAATATTATCGAGAGAACCGATACGGTCCGCCGGAGCGATCAAATAGTCAAGACGTATTACGTTCGGGCTCTTAGCATCAAAATTCGTGCAGTAATCGTCATATTTCCTTGCCTCTTCGTCGATCTCACCGACCGTAAGGGGCTTATAAACTGAATTCAGCCGGTCAGTGTGCCTGCCCCATCCAAAAAGGGCGATCATCGAGACAAAATCCCCGTTATGCTTCATTCCCTCCGCCAAACGGGTGCTGTCCACGCCCTGATAGCAAAGCAGCTGGTAATACCGCTCCTTGTTTTCCTGCCAGTTCGAGCCCGTAAAAACATGTTGGTGCCGAGCCCACAGCAGCGCTTGCGGAGCGATGGTCGGCAGATCGTCCGCTTCGGCCAGGCCGAGATGCAGAACTACCTTTTTACGTGCGTCTGCGTCGCCTCTGCTAATTTCGGCGAGCCGCCGTGCGACTGGAAAAGCCTCGTCGCGGGCAATGTTCACATCGTCAAGTATGCGAACGGTGTAATGACACTCGACAAAACCCCAAACCGCCGCAACCGTTGCAAAGCCGGCAATGATAATCCTCATCGGCTGCCTTTCACGCCCTTCGACGCTTCGCCACAAAAGCGCGAACATCACCACAACGGCCAACCCCGCCACATAATTGCCAATAAAAACCTGATAATGGATCGGCTGCAGTTCCTGCCCGGTAATGACCTGCTGGTTGAATACGGCGACCTGCGTAAGCGCGAGCGAGACCAAAAATACCGTTCCGCGATTCCTCAGCCTAAACATTTTCAACGGAATGCCGATACCGATGAGAGCTAGAACAACAAAGCTGATAAGCTCCGGCGTACGCGTCAAGTCCGGAGCGTGCGTGTGCACCAGCATCTGAACCTCGTCCATCGAGTGCGAACGGTTCGAAAGTAAATACGCATACGGAATAAGCGACAGTCCGCAGCCGACGCCGAGAGCCGCGAACATTTTTATGTCTTTAGCAAAACCGTCAGGCCGCACGGCCAGCCAGCACAACCCCAAACACCCCAGCCACGCCGCCGCTGTCGTCCAAACAAAGAAATACGAGAAGACTGTATAACCAAAAGCCAAGGCAGAAAGCGAGATAATCAAAAAGTGAGAATGTGAGAGCTTTGATCTAAGATTTGAAATTTCAGATTTCAGATCTATTTCGTGCTTTTCGTGGGCAAATAACTTCCAGACCAATGCAACCAACGTGAAAAACGCCGGGAAGGCCATTGCCGGTATGTATCGGCGAAAGCCTGGAAAGTATGGGTACGAGTAGCCGGTGCCAAGTATCTCGCCGATGGCGCCCTCACCGGCAAAGAGCGCACCTCCGCACAGGACGATCAGGCTGCCCGCCATCGCAAACAGCGAATCTCCGGTGATCATCCCGAGCAGCCAAAATATCGCAAGCGCCGTCAAAAAAGCCGCTACCGCACCCGAGATGGTCATTGCCCACGGAGCTCCTATGCCTAGGATGCGTGCCGGGATCGCGATCGTATAAGGAGCCGCAAATTGTATGGAAAACAGAGATTCCGGCTGCGGGTCGTCCGGCGAATCATCACGCCCGGTATAAGGATCATTCTTCCGCGTCCGCCCTTCGATCAGGGCGTTCAAATACGAGGCATAAGCGACCTCGTCAATATCATTGTACGCATAATGCCCTTTCCACTCGCCACCGCGGTTATAGATCAGCTTTAACTGCGGATACAGCGAAAACACCGCCAAAAACAGCCCTGCAATGATCCCAAACCGCCAACGAAGTTTCATAATGGACAATTAATAATGGACAATGGACAATAATCGAAGAAGATAGACTTTTCATTTTCCATTTTCCGTTGTTAATTGTCCATTTTGACTGTATGAGCTTAAAAGACACAATAATAGCCGACCTCACCGTTGCGATGAAGGCGAAGGACGCTGACAAACTTTCGACGCTGCGTCTCGTGAAATCCAACCTGATGAACCGTCAGATCGACAAGGGAAGCGAGCTGACTGACGAAGAGATAACCAAAGCCCTGCATTCGCTCGTCAAACAGCGGCGCGATTCAGTTGAGCAATACGAGAAAGCGGGTCGGCCCGAGCTTGCGGCAAAGGAAGCAGCCGAAATCGGTTTTATCGAAGCTTATCTGCCCCAGCCCGCGTCCGCCGATGAGATAGACGCCGCTGTCGCGGCAGCAGTTGCTGAAACGGGAGCATCGTCGATCAAAGAAATGGGTACAGTCATGAAAGCCGCGATGGTGCACCTGGCCGGCAAATCCGCCGACGGCAAAATGGTAAGCGACGCGGTAAAATCTAAATTGTCGTAACAATATCTTTGATGGAAACCAAACTGAAAGCGGAGCAATGGCTTTTCGTTTTGTTTGTTTTCACGCTGCCGTTCGCGGCGTCGTTTAATTTCTTCGGTGCGCCGGTCCAAATATCCGACTTGGTATTTTTGGCGACGGCCATTGTTTGGTCTATTGCATTTGTAACCCGACGTGGAACTTTGCGTTTCGATCGGTTTTATGTCTGTTTGGCCGCGTATGCGATTGCCGTCACTCTTTCAACAATAACCTCTGACGATCCGACCCAAAGCTCGGTCAAACTCGCGGGCAAATTCCTGCTTATCGGCATCGCTTTTGTGACGTATAACATCGTCAATTCCTTCGCCGTGATGAAAAGAGCCGTGCAGGCGTGGCTGCTCAGTGCGGGTGTGATGTTATTTCTCTGTTTGCTAGGCGTCATTTTGTTTTACGCCGGCCTGCATGATCCAGCGCAGAACTTTGTCGTCCACGAAGGCTACGGCAGCTTGCCGCCGGGCAATTACCCGCGTATCGAAGGTTTCTTTTCATACCCGGCCATACTTTGCAATTTTTTGGCGGTGACCTGGATGCTCATGCTCTCGTCGAGATCGGCCGGGTGGATCCGCCGCCCGCTGTTTTGGCCGATTGCCGCAGCCCTGTTTATTGTTGACGCTTTTACGCTGACGCCGGGCCTCGGCGGCATTTTTCTTGCAACGGGCATATTCCTGCGGGAGAAACTAACGCGCCGTCCCGGCCGCTTTGCGGTTGCGTCGGGTCTGCTGATCGCCACCGCTTTTTTGTTTGTTACTACCTATATTCCGTTTACAAATAACCATGCCCGGACGGCACGCATAGATGCGTGGCAAACCGCTTTCGCGACGTTTCTCCATGATCCTTTCTTGGGGCGCGGGGTTGGAATGCCCGTCGCGTACGCGCAATTTACCGACCCTTCAGGAGCCACTCGCCTACTGACAGACGCGCACAACACTTACCTCAGCCTGCTCGGCGAAACCGGCCTCGTCGGGTTCGCTACGTTTCTGAGTATCGTCTTTGTTGCGACGTGGAATTTACTTGACTGGAAGCCGGCAAAGGAATCGTTCAAAACGATCAGGCTGTGCTTGCTGCTCGCGATGCTGGATGCCTTTTTGTACCAAAGCCTTACCGGCTCGTTCGAAGACGCGCGGCATATATGGGTTCTGTTTGGCATGGCCGCCGCCGCCAAGCTAATGCAAAATGGAGAATGCACAATGCACGATCAGTAGGATTTCAATTGTGCATTCTGCACTGTGCATTGTGCATTAACCGAAGATATTTCTCACCTTGTCCATCAGCGATTCATCGGAAAAATCTGCGTCCTCGATCTCAGCCAGCTGTTCTAGCAGTTTGCGTTGTTCCTTGGTGAGTGTTTTAGGCGTGACGAGTGTGGCGGCGACAAAAAGGTCGCCATTGCCGCGTCCGCCGAGGTTTGGCATTCCGTGGCCTTTGATGCGAAAAATCGTGCCGGTCTGTGTGCCTGCCGGTATCTTTAATTCTTCCTCACCGTCGAGCGTTTTAACATTGACCTCAGCGCCGAGAGCCGCCTGCGCAAATGTCAGCGGCACTGCCGAGTATAGGTTGGCTCCCTGACGTTCAAAATTCTCGTGCGCGGCCACGTGCAGAACGATGAACAGATCGCCCGAAGGCCCCCCGTTGGCACCTGCTTCGCCCTCGCCCGTGACACGCAGACGCGAACCCGTCTCAACGCCGGCAGGAATCCTGATCTCGATCGTCTTTTCCTTTTCAACCCGGCC
>JBKJJR010000003.1:0-12833 GCA_046597835.1 Pyrinomonadaceae bacterium | reverse complement strand
GTTTCGGACATTTTTATTTTTCTCACTCTGCTGCTTTATGGAGGCGAGTTTGCGGTTTTGCTAGCCGCTGCCGAAGCAACGGCGTCCTCATGGAGATTTTGCAACAGAAAACTGACCGTCCTTTTCAACGCGGCGACAATGGCCATTTCAACCAGCGCAGTCGTCCTGGTTTTGAAGGCGTTGGGGCTCTTTAGCGAGAGTCAGCTTCACGGGCGTGCCGATTACCGCCAAAATTTTGTTGTCGCTCTTTCTCTGGTGGCCTTAACCCAATTTCTTGTTAACACATCGCTTGCGTCTGTTTATAGAACCCTAAGGGATAAAATTCCGTTTTGGGAAACGTGGAAGAATAAATACATTTGGACGTTTTTCTCATATTTTGTTGGAGCCGCAAGTGCAGGGTTGTTGATCCAAATCGCTGATGTAATGGGATTGGGAGTCATCTTGGCTACGTTCCCGGTGATTTTCTTCGTGTTTTTGTCTTACCGGATGTATCTCAAGAATGTTGAAATATCAGTAAAGCAAGCCGAGCAAGCGGAAGAGTACGCGAAAACTCTCGAAGCCCAATCTGCGGCCCTTCTTGAATCGGAACAGCGTTTCCGTAGTGCTTTCAATTATGCCCCGATCGGGATCGGGCTGGTTTCTCCGGCCGGCAAGTGGCTTAAGGTCAATCGGGCAATGATCGAAATTCTTGGATATGCAGAAGAGGAATTGCTCGCCACCGACTTTCATTCGATAACAATGGAGGACGATCTGGGCGATGCGCTGGTCAAAGTTCACGAATTACTGGCGGGCAAGATAGCGAATTATCAAAGGGAACAGCGTTTTGTTCACAAGAGCGGGCATACTGTTTGGACGTCGTGGAGCGTATCGGCCGCAAGCGACACGAAAGCGGAGCAGCCAAACTTAATTTTTCAGATACAGGACATAACTGCACGAAAACTGGCCGAGCAAAAACTGCATCACGATGCAACGCACGATGCACTGACCGGATTGCCGAACAGAGCATTTTTTATGGGCCGTCTAAGCGAAGCGCTCGAAAAGTGCAGGGAGATCAAGGACTATAAAGTCAGTGTCTTATTTATAGATCTTGATCGTTTTAAGTATGTCAACGACAGCCTAGGGCATATTGTTGGTGACGACCTCTTGCAAGGAATTGCTGCACGGTTGACCGAATGCCTGCGACCGGCGGACATGGTTGCGCGGCTCGGCGGCGATGAGTTTACGATCCTAGTTGAGGGCAGATACGATATCGAAGAGGTAAACAGAATCGCCGAACGTATTCAGAAAAAATTCTCCGTTGCATTCGATCTCCGAGGGCATGAGGTTTACAGTTCGGCGAGCATCGGAATACTTCATGCTTCCGAGACTCATCAGGTCCCCGAAGACATTATGCGCGACGCGGATACCGCCATGTATCAGGCAAAGCGTGCAGGAAAAGCCCGCCACGAGGTTTTTGACGAAAAAATGCACAGCGCTGCCAAAGAAATACTTCGGCTGGAAACAGATCTTCGCCGTGCTGTCGAGCGCCAAGAGATCGAAGTTTATTATCAGCCGATCTACTCGCTGGGAACGGGTATTGTTGAAGGCGTCGAAGCTCTTGCGCGGTGGAAGCATGCGGAATTAGGTGAAATAGCCCCGTCCAAATTCATACCGCTTGCCGAAGAAATTGGGCTGATAGATAAGGTCTGCGAGCATGTTCTTAGTAATTCGTGCCGCGATATCGGCTCGCTGAAGAAGACTCTCGGCGAGGACTTTCCACTTTCGATGAGCGTCAACATTTCATGCCGCCAGTTTGCCCAGCCCTCACTTGTAAAAACCATCAAAAGCATTCTCGATACAACGTCATTTTCACCCGGCGACCTAAAACTCGAGATCACAGAATCGGTCTTTTTCGAGCACGCGGAACGAGCGATCGAAATGCTGCATGAGCTTCGTGATTTTGGTATCCAAATAAACATTGACGATTTTGGCACAGGGTATTCGAATCTCGGTTATTTAATGAAGCTGCCGATATCGAAGTTAAAGATCGACCGGTCGTTCGTTTCCATGATCGATGCCGAAGGCGGAAGCGACGACATTGTCCGGGCGATTGTGACCCTCGCTCGAAACCTCGGTTTAAAGGTTATTGCGGAAGGGATCGAGACCCGAGCTCAACTTGAAAAGCTAAGACACCTCGGATGTGAAGGCGGACAAGGCTACTATTTTGCGGAGCCGATGGACATCGAACAGCTAGGAGAATTTCTGTTCAAGCAAAATAACATTGAATTGCCGGCCGCCCATTTCGTCGAAATTCCTACACTTCAGACGATTCAATAAATTCGCGGAGCCATTTCAAACCACTTGTATGGTTGACGAGCGTGCGCCCAGCGGTTAACAATTGACCGTGGACGAATATGTATCGAAGGCCAAAGTTTCTAGAAATATTGCTTGAGATCCGTCGTCAGATGGCGCTCGAGTCGGATTATGACGTAGATCTTTTTGTGGAGAGCGCTCGCAAGGGCCGAGCCCCGACGAACGTTAAAGCATCTTCAGAATCGCAAACCGAGTTCGAGCCTTCACAAATTAAAACCGAGATATTTACGGCTGGTAAGAGTAGGAACGAGGTACGAAAAGGATAAAAGCCTTTCACAGGGCATTCGCCATATTATTAAATGCGCCGATATGTTATTTCGTGTTTGTTGGTCTTCTCGGTCGTTGGGATCGCGGCCGGATATTTTTTCCCCGCATACTGGGTGCACCGGTACGATGAGTTAATAGCCCGGCAGGCCCGCGTCTATCACCTGGACGAAAAGCTGGTGTGGAGTTTGATATATGAAGAAACCTGGTTTCGAGCCTGGAAGATCGGTGCGGCCGACGAAATCGGTTTGATGCAGGTGACTCCGACCGTGGCACGCGAATGGGCAAAAGAAACAGGTTTTCGTGAATATGAAAAACAGGCTGCAGAAAATGTAGTCGAGTTCCTGAGCGACCCGGAACGCAACATACAGGCAGGCTGTTGGTATCTCGAAAAACAGCGTGAAAACTACCGGGGCCGCCCGGCAGAAACGGCAATGATGCTGGCTGCTTATAATGCAGGCCTGAGTCGCGTAGAAGAGTGGACACAAAACGTCGATACTTCTGCACTTGCCGAGGCCGACTTTATTTCACGCATCGCTATTACCTCGACCCGCAATTATGTAATGTCTATCCTGAAGCGATACCAATCGCGCCTGTCAGAACCAGCTGCATAAGCGTGCGCCTTCACACAAGCCAAACTAAATGAAGATCTTGACCGCTAACTATGTCCTGCCGATTGCCCAATCGCCCATCGAGCAAGGCGGCGTTGCTATCGCGGGAAGCGAGATAGTTGCGGTTGGAAAGCGTGAAAGCATCATTGAACAATTTTTCGATGCTGCGGTTGAGGATTTTGGCGAAGCAGCGATCTTGCCCGGATTTGTGAACTGTCATTCGCATCTTGAGATCACGTCGATGCGCGGCGCTCTGGATGATGTTGAGCAGGATTTTTCGGCTTGGCTGCTAAAGCTGAACGACGTGCGCGCGAAGTTGTCTGAGCAGCAAATTTGTGACGCTGCTATCGCAGGTGTGGTCGAAGGAATTCAGGCCGGCGTCACTTGTTTTGGCGATATTGGCAGGTATGGGGTCGCGGGGTTTGAAGCGTTAAAATCCGCCGGGCTGCGCGGCATCATGTTTCAGGAAACTGAATTCTCAGCCGATGACACAACTGCCCAAAGTGATTTTAAGAAGCTGATCGAGAAATTCGAATCACTGAGCGAAACCGAAACCGATCTTGTCCAAGTCGGCATTTCGCCGCACTCGCCATACACTGTCAGTCCGAGACTTTTTGAGTTGATCGCCGATTATGCTGTTGAAAATAGTACTAGACTCACGATCCACGCCGCCGAATCGGATGATGAAGGCGCGCTTTTACGTCACGGCACCGGATTTTTCACCGAGGTCTATAAGAAATACGGTGTCTCATGGCAAAGCCCACATTGTTCGACGATCGAATATCTTGACCGTCTCGGTGTATTACGAGCAAAACCATTATTAGCTCATTGCGTAACGATTTCTGAAAGCGATATTGAGTTGATAGCCAAAAGCAATTCGGCGATCGCCCATTGCCCGAAATCCAATGCAAAATTCGGACACGGCTACGCTCCGTTTGAAGCTTTTTTGGATAAAGGAATAACGGTTGGCCTCGGCAGCGACTCGGTCGCGAGCAACAATGTCTGCGATATTTTGGAAGAATCACGTTTCGCTGCCCTCGGTGCCAGAAACCGTGAAGGCCGCAAGCGATTTATCTCCGCCAAAGAAATGCTCGAAACTGCTACGCTCGGCGGTGCAAAGGCATTGCATTTAGAAGACAAGATAGGAACGCTCGAACCTGGCAAACAGGCGGACATCGCTGTCATTTCACTCGCGAATGCCGCTCAACAGCCCGTTAACGACATTCACACTGCACTCGTATTCGCGTCAAACGCGAGAGATGTTGTTATAACAATGGTCGCCGGTAATGAGCTATATCGGAACATCAAACACGCGTAAATCATTTCACCAACGTCGATTCCAATTCTCTTAACAAACCCTGCGGCGTCCATTCGTTTCCGGGAAATATCTTTGTAACTTTGCCGTCAGGAGCGATGACGGCGGTTCGGAGGCTGTGGTTGATCTGGGTTTTGTCTTTTTCATCCACCTGATAACGCAGGCCGAAGAAGTCGGCGATCTTTCGCACTTCGGCGTCCTTGCCGACGGCTAACTGCCAAACGTCGAACTTAGCTTTTGGATCGTTGCCGAGATAACCGATGCCGTAGGATCGCAGCTTTTCGGGAGTATCGTTTGCCGGGTCAAATGAAATGCTTAGAAAGCGTATCTTGTCTTTCAGCTCGGCATCTGCGGAAACTTGATTTGCGAGGTCGCTAAAATTTGTGGACATTCGGATGCAAGCCTCAGGCAGGGGACACTTTGCGTAAATGAACGTAATGGCGAGTGCTTTTCCGCGAAAGTCTTTAAGGGAAATGCGTTTGCCGTCCTGATTGACGAGCGAAAAATCAGGTGCTTCCTTTCCGATCTGAGCAAAATTCTCATTTATGGGAAGGGGCGATTGATTAGGATTCGGAGCAGCGACAATGCCTATATTTTCAAGGTAATATGGGTCTTTTGCTGCGTTGTCAACAACAAGCTCAGCCCTGATCTCGGAGCCGGGAAGCAGATCGTTCCAAACCCAATCAGCATGTATCGGAAAATCCATTGTCATTGCTTCCATATAGCCTTCGACAGCCTCGTGGTCGATCGTGGCTTTTTTTGCAGTTCTATCGACGGCGACAACTTTGCCTTTGAGTTGATAACGCTTGGCGGCGGCCGGCTGCTGATTGTTATTGATAGCGCCTTTACAGGCGAAAAGAAAAACTATTAATAAGAACAAGACTAGATATCGCATAATTCAATAACCGCATTTTAGCAAAGTTTCCGTGTTTCCTGTAAAATCACGTCGAAAGAGTTATGACGGCACGAATTTTGAGCGGAAAAGTTATTGCCGATGCCATAAAAGCAGAGATCGCCGATGATGTCAGGGCTTTAGAGACCAAACATGGGTTACGGCCTTGCCTCGCAGCCGTGCGTGTCGGTTCGGATCCTGGATCCGAGATATATGTCGGCAACAAGGTTAAGACTGCCGCAGAATTAGGCATTATTTCCGAGCATCACCATTTGTCTGCGGAGACAAGTCAGGATGAGTTACTCTCGCTCATCATCGAATTGAACGGACGCGATGAGGTTGACGGAATACTTGTTCAACTGCCGCTCCCGTCGCAGATCGATGAAAGAGCGATCCTCGAATCAGTTGATCCGGCCAGGGATGTTGACGGTTTCCATCCTGAGAATGTCGGCAAATTGTCGCTTGGTTATCCGTCGTTGATCCCATGCACACCAGCGGGCGTGATCGAGATATTAAAACACTCCGATATTGAAATTGCAGGGAAACACGCGGTCGTCGTTGGCCGCAGCAACATCGTCGGCAAACCAATGGCAATGCTGCTTTTACGAGAGCACGCGACAGTTACGATCTGCCATTCGCGAACCGTAAATTTGCCTGAGATAACCAGCCAGGCAGACATTCTGGTTGCGGCGATCGGCCGAGCCGGATTTATTCGTGGTGAGCATATTAAAGAAGGTTCGACCGTGATCGATGTCGGCATAAATAAAATTGAAAATGAAACGCTTGCCCGCGAACTTTTTGCGGGGGGCGATTTGGAAAAACGTCTGAAGGCGATCGAGACCCGCGGATTTGCCCTTGTTGGCGACGTAAATCCAAAGGAGGCAATTGAAAGAGCTGCGAATTTTACGCCCGTTCCCGGCGGCGTCGGCCTTTTGACAGTCGCAATGCTGATGAAAAACACAGTCGAGGCCGCAAGGCTCCGACGCAGGATTTGACCACAGAGAACACAGAGACAGATTAAGACTGCCTTTGTTTTTCTCAGTGTTCTCTGTGAACTCTGTGGTGAATAATTTATGAATTTTACCGAATACCAATCCGAAGCGAGCCAGACGGCTCTTTATCCTAAACGTTTGAACAATCTCGAATATCCAACGCTGGGCCTTGCAGGCGAGGCGGGTGAGGTCGCCAATATCGTAAAGAAAATTCAGCGCGATCATGGCGGTGTGATAACCGACGAAATTCGCGGAAAGTTAAAAGATGAACTTGGCGATGTGCTCTGGTATATTTCGGCATGTGCGGACGAACTTGGTTTGACGCTTACCGAGATCGCGGAATTTAACGTCGGGAAGTTGGCAAAGAGACATAACCGCGCGGCGTAATGTTAAAGGTTGGCCTCACGGGTTCAATTGCCGTTGGCAAGTCTTTTGTTTGCGAGTGTTTTCGCGAACTCGGTTGCCGCGTACTCGATGCCGATGAAACCGCCCGTGAAGTTGTGGCACCGGGCACGGAAGGGCTGCTGCAAATTGTGCGGGAATTCGGCAACGGTGTCCTACTACCGAATGGCGAACTCGACCGCAAAGCGCTCGGTGCAATAGTCTTTGCTGACGAGAAAAAACGCAACTTACTAAATTCAATTGTCCATCCATTGGTAATCGAATCTCAAGACCGTCGGATCAATACATACGAAAAAAATGATCCGGAAGGGGTCGCGATAGTTGATGCTGCATTGATGATCGAATCGGGCGGCTACAAACGCTTCGACAAAATTATTGTTGTCTGGTGCGAACCTGCGATACAATTGTCGCGTCTAATGACGCGCGATAGCTTGAGCGAAACAGACGCAAAAATGCGTATTGATGCTCAAATGCCGCAGGAAGAAAAAAAGCGATTCGCGGACCATCTGATCGATACATCCGGCGGATTTGAAAATACTCGCCGTCAGACTGTAAACGTATTTGAGCAGTTGCGTCCAAATGCGTCGTAAGTACATGTCAATTCAGCAAACAAATCGTAAAAGCAGATTTTTCTCACTGATCGTTACTGTCTGTGCGATTTTTTTATCTGCCTGCTCGGAAATCGAAAAACCGCAGACCCAACCTTTTTACTCCGTATCAAAACCGCCGGCAAAACAGGAATTCCGTTGGAGTAACGGCAAAACGCCAAAAAGTTTCGATCCGGCTCGTGCCAGTGCCCCTCCAGAAACTGACATTGTCCGGGCTCTCTATGAAGGGCTGACCGACATTGACTCACGCACGTTAAAAGAGATCCCGGCAGTCGCCGAAAAGTGGACGAGTTCGGACGATCTGCGCGTTTGGACTTTTCACCTTCGCCAGGATGCAATATGGTCAAATGGAAAAAGTGTTACTGCTGATGATTTTGTAACCTCCTGGAAGCGGCTTGCAACGCTTGGCGAAAAGGCCGCACATCGGGAGTTGTTTCAAAACATCATTGGTTTACGGACACAAAAAAATGCACCCGCGAGCGAGCCGACAGATTTTTTTGAAGCTCCTAGTGTAAACATAGAGAATGAGCTGCATAGCGATCAGCCGAATATAACTCCTACCTTAAGATCGGAGGAACAAATCACACTACCTCTATCGGCAAATATAGCGTCGACCACGAAAACGGAAACAAAACCTGGTATCGTCAGATTCCCCCCATTGAAATTTGGCGTCGAGGCGATCGACCAAACCACTCTTAGAGTCACTCTGGAAATGCCGGACAAGGATTTTCCCAAGTTGGTTGCCAATCCGATCTTTCGTCCAGTTTATGGTGAGGGCGTTGAATTTGAGACCGCTCATCCGCCTGATAGCAACTTCGTGACAAATGGCCCCTTTAAGATGGGGAATGTCGATAACGATGGCATTGTCCTTAACCGCTCTGAAACGTACTGGAAAAAGTCTGCTGTAAATCTCCAACAAGTTCAATTTGTTCCCAAGGACAATGCTGAAGACGCTCTTGCCGCCTATAAAAAAGGCGAGATCGATGCCGTTACAAATGCCGAGTTTGCGCCGTTGGCATTAAAACTTCTTGCTCCGTATGATGATTTTCGCCAGACGACGCACAGCGCCTTAAATCTGTACGAATTCAATACGAAAAATTCGCCATTCAATGACCAACGTATTCGCGAAGCGTTGGCGATTTCGATTGACCGTGAGCGTTTGACCACAGGCGAACTTGAAGGTTCCGCCCAGCCCGGTATGTCTTTTTTGCCGCTAGGCGACAAAAAAAATGCCAGACTTTTGCTTAATGTTGATCGAGCAAAAAAACTTGTCGAAGGCGCCGGTTATTTTAATGGTTCAGGTTTTCCTAAAATACGGCTTTTGATAAATCGAAACGACACTCAACAGCGTGTCGCCCGAGCCGTCGCCAAGATGTGGAAGCAGAATCTAAACCTTGATACAGAGATAATCGTAAAAGAATTGTCAGAGATCGAAGCTGTGCGAGGCTCCGGCGAGTATGATCTTGTGCGTCGCGGCGTTGTGCTCCCGACCGTTGACGAAATAGCATGCATGTCAGCGATTTTCGGCGCGGCAGAAAAAGTGGAACCGCTGACCGCGCCAAAAGAATCTGAAAAGAGCGGTGCTCAGCCAAATAAGCCAACGTCTCAGAAAATTTCTCCGTTGCCAGACGAACCTACGGTACTAAATGCGGATAAAAATGTTATCGTTACCGAAGATCAAGCGGTTTTTGAGCTTACAGCGATACCTTTGTATTTTCCGATGTCTTATGGGCTCGTAAAGCCTTTTGTTAAAGGGTTCGAAATCAACGGTCTTGATGCTGTGTCGCTAAGAGATGTTAGTATCGACGGCAATTGGAAGCCATGATAGGCTTTGTCCGTTATATTGGAGTTTGAAGCATGACACCACGACAATTCGGACGATTTCAGAAAATTCTCGTTATTCTCGTGCTGTGTGCATTTCTTGCCGGCTGTGACACATCGGCCAAAGGCCGTTATTTCGGACATACTGCTGTGCCGAAGGAAAACGTGCTTCGTTATGTAACCGGCTCCGAACCGGAAACTCTCGACCCGCAAATATCGAGCGGACAACCCGAAGCCCGTATTTACATGGCTATTTATGAGGGCCTTGTCGAATACGGTCCCAAAGACATGCAGCCTATTCCGGCGCTGGCAAAAAGTTGGGAAATTAGTCCGAATGTCGATGAATTTATCTTTCACCTTCGCGAAAACGCTAAATGGAGCGACGGCACGCCAATAACGGCAAATGATTTTGTTTACAGCTTTCGGCGTGGCTTCTCTCCTGAGACCCTGTCGTCGTCCACCGAACTCGGTTTCTTCATTCAATACGCTGAGGCATTTAACACCGGTCAGGTGTTCGTGAAAAAAGGCGACGAGTTTTTGCTTGCAAAGGATTTCGGAGGCGAAGAACAAAAACCGTCTACGCCCTTTGGCCCGGAAACTGATTTTCATAAATTCATCCATTCGCCGGCACGGCTAACGATCGACGCCGATGAAAAGTCTCGCACGAAACAACTCGACGCCGATCGGAAACTTAAAGCGGCGCTCGAAGGCGCTGAATTAATTCCCGTCACGGCGGAAGACCTCGGCATTGAGGCTATTGATAATTACACGCTCAGAATATCACTTCGGCAAAGTGCTCCTTTTTTTATTGGCCTGCTCGCTCATCAGTTTTTTAGATTGGTCCCGCAAAAAGCTATTGATAAATGGAAAAAGGAATGGACGCGAAAGGAACATATACTGACCTGCGGAGCGTTTCGCATCAAGGATATTCGTCCATACGACGCTCTGGTCCTGGAAAAGGACCCGAATTATTGGGACGCGGCAAATGTTCATCTCGACGGCCTGGAGTTTTACCCGCTCGAAGAGAATGCGACGATTTTGAATCTTTACAAGGCCGGTTCGATCGACGCATTTCTCAATCACACCGTTCTCACTTCGTGGATAGACCAAGTTCGCGAGTATAAGGATGAGTATCTAAATTTTCCCGAGAATGCGACGGCTTATTACAGCATGAATGTAACAAGGCCGCCCTTTAACGATCCGAAGCTTCGCAAGGCTTTTGCATTGGCGACCGACCGGGAAGCTGTTTCAAATTTTCGCAAGGTTACGAAACCTCTTTTCGACCTGACGCCGTCCGGCATCTTTCCGGATTATGACAAGGCGCGCTTGAAGGTCAGCGAGGAAATTCGTCTGGAACGCGGCATAAGCCCCGAGGTGTGGGCAAAATACAACAGATTTGATCCTGAACAGGCTAGAAAAACTCTCACTGAAGTAGGATTTCCGGTTCAGAAAAATGGCGACAGCTATTCGTGCCCAAGTTTTCCGACCGATACGGTGTCGCTAATGTTCAACACGAATGAAAACAATCGGGCGATCGCCGAATTTGTTCAGGCTCAGTGGAAGCAAAATCTTGGCATTACAATTCCGCTAAAAAGTCAGGAATTCAAAACTTTTTTGAAGGATCGACACGCGGTTCAGTATATCGGGTTTGCACAGTCGCTTTGGTCAGGCGATTATATGGACCCATATACCTTTTTAGGGCTTCATTACGGCTATCCGAACAACGGTGATACCGGCTTTAATGATCCGAAATATAATAAGATGCTTGACGAGGCAAATTCCGAACTGGACACTGACAAGAGATACGAAAAACTTGCCCGTGCCGAGTTTTACCTGATGGAACAACAACCCTCGATCCCGTTGACGATCAACGCCACTAATTGGATGAAAAAGCCTTATGTAAAAGGTTTATATCCTAATCCGGGCACGTTGATGCCGTGGAAATTTGTCTATATCGAGCGCGATCCTGCCAAATGGGACAAGAATGTTGAGAACATTATGACCGAAATGGATCCACAAGTTGAGAGACAATTACGAGAGTTGACGAGTACACAAAAGGCGGTTCAAAAATAGCCACGAGAGACGATGCTTAGTTTCATCATTCGCAGACTGCTGATAATCATTCCTATGTCATTGCTCGTAGTGACTTTGACGTGGGGTTTGATCCGGCTTGCGCCTGGCAACTTTTATTCAGGCGAAAAGAAACTGCCTCCCGGTGTCGAGGCAACTATACGAAAAAAATATGGCCTCGATCTGCCTTGGTATCAGCAATACGGCCTGATGATGTCAAACATTGTTCGCGGCGATTTTGGTGATTCGCTCAAGTATCAGGGACAGTCGGTTAACGAGATCATCCGGAGGCATCTGCCGTTTTCAGCGACGATCGGAATTCTTGGTTATCTGCTCGCGCTCATGATCGGATTGACCGCTGGAATAATTGCTGCGTTAAAGCAAAATTCAGCCTTCGACTATGGAGCAATGTCGCTGGCGATGATGGGTTTGTCGGTTCCGAATTTTGTTTTAGGGCCTATTCTTGTCCTCGTTTTCGGGTTTTGGCTGTACTGGTTTCCGCCGGCGCGTTGGGGCGGTATCGAGTCGCTCGTGCTGCCGGTTTGCACACTTGCCGCGATATACGCGGCATACATAGCTCGGCTGACAAGGGCCGGAATGCTTGAGGTAATGCGCTCCGATTATATTCGCACTGCACGGGCGAAAGGTTTGGATGAAAAGACGGTTTTGCTGCGTCACGCAATTCGCGGCGGCCTGATCCCGGTAATTTCGTTTACGGGGCCGGCCCTCGCTGCGCTGTTGGCTGGAACGGTCGTCGTTGAAAAGGTCTTTGCGATTCCCGGCCTCGGCAACATTTTTATTCAATCGGTATTGAACCGCGATGAGCCGCTGACGCTCGGCATCGTGGCATTTCTTTCGATCCTGATAATGATATTTAATCTCATTGTCGATATCAGTTACGGATTTTTGGATCCGCGTATTCGGTATGAGTAAGTTTCTATGACCGAGAATGTAGAAATTATCAAAGGAGCCTCGCTTTGGCGAGATGCGTGGAAACGGCTTTTGCGAAATAAGCTCGCCGTTTTCGGCATGATCGTGCTCGCGATAATGGTCATGGCCGTTATCATCGGCCCGGCGATAATTTTCTGGACGACAGGATACACCTATGATCAGATACCGACTGACAACGCTCTCGTAAAGGCATTGCCGCCATCGTTAAGGCACCTGATGGGCACGGACGATGCGGGCCGCGACATTTTGGCCCGCGTTCTGCAGGGCGGACGAATTTCGCTCATGGTTGGTGTTATTTCGACAACCGTTTCCCTGATCATTGGCGTGTCTTATGGAGCTACGGCAGGGTATCTCGGCGGCAGAATGGATAATTTGATGATGAGGATCGTCGATATTCTCTACTCGATCCCATATATCCTCATAGTCATCGTTTTGCTTTCGGTTTTTGGCGGCCCGAGCACTCCGGCGTGGATACAATGGCTGTCGGCAACGCTTGGCGGTGCTGGAAATCAGGGTTTGAGTCAAATATTTCTGCTGTTTTTTGCCCTTGGAATG
>JBKJJR010000268.1:0-4589 GCA_046597835.1 Pyrinomonadaceae bacterium | reverse complement strand
CAATCGCGGCCTTACGACGTCAAACGCATTCTTCACCGTCAATTCGCGCGCCTTTTGATCCATGCCTACACGGTGGATGGGCGTGTGCATTTTTCGCCCGAGACTGTGAGCATCGATCGGAATGCCGGTTGACCGCGAGAGTATTTCCGCAATACCTTCCGTTTGATTAAAGCCCCGTTCGATCCGACGCGCGGCGGACAGGGGAATTGGGATGATCAGATCTATGCCGCCCCAATCTGTCTGCCTGGCTCTGGAATTAATAATTTTTGTGAGACGGTGAGGCAGCGACGGAATGCGTTTGAGGTTAACGATAGCTGCTGCCAGGGCTTTTTCGTATATGCCGGCTGCCATCGCCTTTTCGAAATGGTGGCGGTCGCATTTCCGGCAGAAAACAGGAATGGGCGCTGCTCTATCGCCAAGAAATGCCCCGCATTTCTCGCAGAGCATTTCAGAACCGTCGAAAATTCTTGTGGCGGCCCAGCAATCGCGGCATGCGACGCCGTCGGTATGGTTCTCAACATGCGAAGCGCATATCCGGCACTCTTGTGGGTAAATTAATGAAAAAAACGAATTTCGAATGGCATCTAGCATCCGTCCAAAACTTACTCTTCGTCGAGTAAGCCCTTCTCAAGCAGTCCTTGGCAATCGAGGCAGTAGCGGGCCCATGGCAATGCAGCAAGGCGTTTCGCGTTGATATCTTTTTCGCAGTTTTGGCAAAAGCCGTATTCTTTGTCTTCGACGCGCGTAATGGCTTCGTCGATGAGGGCCAATTGCTTGGTTTCATTCTCAGAAACGGCGAGCATCACGTTCTTAGAATAATTTCTGACTGCCAGATCGACCGGATCTGGAGTCTCAGCATCATCGATCGTCAGGTCGTTGTTTTTTAGTTTGTTGATCAACAGAGATCGTTCGGCGAGCAGTTTATCTTTTATTTCTTTCTGTTCTTTTTTATTCATTTTTGATAAGGAAAACCTTTTATTATCGTGTATGCCCGGTATAATTGCTCAAGTAATACGACACGAGCCATCTCATGCGTGAAAGTGAGAAACGACAAGGATAACCTATCGCTGGCACGTCGCGCAACCTCAGCTGAGACGCCATTGGCTCCGCCAATAATGAACGTTATCTCCTTCGTTCCGGCGTTCTGCCATTTTTCAACTTCGTTTGCCAATTGCGGTGAAGACATCTTACGGCCCTCAACATCGAGAAGACAGACGAAAGGGCTTTGATTCAGCTTTTCCAAAATTCGTTTGCCCTCAATTTCGTTACCTTCATGCGGAGCAGAATCCCTGACTTCTACGATCTCGCACTTAACAAAATGCTCTAGGCGTCCCAGATACTCCTCCTGCAGCGAACGATAATTCTGGTCCCTTGTCTTCCCAACCCAAATAAAGCGAAATTTCATAACGTTCGAGTATAACTTGCCACGGACTATAAACTAACCTCGATTCACTGTTCACGGTTCTCTTGTGTTACGATTTGCTCTGATAAATCATTGGACGCAAATGAGTCACGCCTCTCGAGCAATAGCAATTTACTTGTGATGAGGCTGCCCTTAGACGCTGGTCGAAACGAAGAGGCAACAGCAATTGTGCAAGTCAACTTACTTTAGAAAAGGAGAAATCTTATGCTTTGGACAATAGTATTAATTCTGATAGTTTTATGGGCTTTAGGCTTCGGATTCGCGGGTGCTGCCGTCGGCAACCTTATCCATATCTTACTGGTCATTGCTCTGATCGTATTGGTCTATCAATTGGTGACCGGGCGACGGGTAGGTTAAGAAAGAACGTTTTTGGTTTTGACGGGAGGTCGATATCGACCTCCCCATTTTATTTGTCCGAGGTTTCTCAGGCGAAAAGGAGAAACCGAACGAAACCGAAACCTCAGTTAGGGATATTGCTGCTTTCAATTAGCCGCGTTATTTCACATGCTCAGTCGCTCAACATTAAATTGCTTCACGACATTCGACTAAAGCACATTAACATACGCCAGTTCGCGAGTGGCTTTGTTCAAAGCGAATCGAGATCGCCTCTTCTTAACTGCGGGTTTCTTGCGTGGACCATCGCGTAGTGCTACAGTTTGCGGTGAACTCCCGGACTAGTCCGACCCCTTCGTAAGCGGAGGGCAAGAACCTTAAAGGAGTGATCAAATTAATCATGGCATTTCATTGGCACAAACAATCTGTTGACGAACGAACGTTTGGCCAAAAGGTAGCCGATATTGTCGCCAACGGCATGGGGTCGTGGTGGTTTATCATTATTCAGTCCATCATCGTGTGTGCATGGATCATCTGCAATTTGATAGCATGGCGATATAAATGGGACGTTTATCCCTTTATTCTCTTAAACCTCGTCTTTTCCACCCAGGCGGCTTACGCCGCGCCGATAATCATGATGAGTCAAAATCGGTCTGCCGTAAGAGACAGATATCATGCTGATGCTGATTACAAAACAAACCTCGAGGCAAAAAAAGAGATCGAAGAACTAATGGCGATCCTCAATAAGATCGATGTTGAAAAGCTGGATAAAATAATCAGCATTTTAGAGAAAGGACAAGGCGGGTCAAAATGATCGCGTTTTAGTTCCACCATGGCGCACAGTGAGATCTTGCATCCAAACACTTCGGCAAGTTCCCGTGAATCCAAATCCTCACCATCGAAGATCTCCCCGCCGGCTAAACAGTCCAAATGCCCCATTCAAACATCACATTCAAACAACCCGGGTGCCTCGAAACCGACACCTCAGATCAGGCTACCCTAATGTTCGACTGATACGTCTCGGTTAGGAGACGGCTCGATTTAGTGTTAGGCTTCAAAGCATCATGGTCACCATCACTCCATTCTGCTCATGCATTGCAGGTTAAATGAAAGATAAAGTTGACTCCTTGCTAGTCAGGATCGCCGAGTATTCTTCGCATCGTATGAGATCGAAGAGTCCCCGCGCGGCTGATTCGATTCGCCGCTCCCTTGAGGGAATAAAATCCGAGATCGACGTCGGAAAGCCGGTTGATCCTGAGATCGTCCAGCGGATCGAGAACGGCATGGCCGTACTGGAGCATAACGCCGGCATCACCAAATCCGTGGCGCGGTGAACCTGCTGCACCAGTTTGCTGTCGAGTATCAACACATCCCGATGATAGAGCGGCAACGCCGCGGATGATTCCACTATTTCTAATCCGGATTATCGCGGGTGATGCTGACGCCGTTGACGACGCGGACGTGATTTTGTTTTCTTCCTTTTGAATCAAGCGAATAATAGATTACTGGTTTGCCTCGGTGGTCTTCTGACTCGACCCAGATCTCGCGACCGTGGTCGTTTAGCGTGCTTTTCAGGCCGTTCAGCGAGGCTCGTATCTCGCGTGCATTTGGCGGACGTTTTCGCACTTTCCGCACGCCGCCGGGGCCCGCTGTGACGGCTGTGCAGAGGTCGAGGATCAGCACGTTGTCCTCGATGAACGGGTAAGGGAAGCGGAGGGTGTGCTCGAGTTCGATGTCGTTCTCGCGGAGGAAGGGCATCGACCGCACTACGCGGTTCGAGCGTGCGTGTCGGGATCGAACTAGTACCGCATTCGGAGTGTCGGGATGCGCCGGCCTGAGACCGATCGTTCGCGACGACGGTTCGTAGAGCAGGAACATCGCTTCCGGCTCGTCCATTTTTCGATAAGTATCAATGACGAACGTGATCTCGCCTTCCGGGTTGATGGAGCAGCGTATCGAGTCAGGTATCCGCCGCGCCGCGACTCCTCCAAATTCTTTCCAGCTTCTTCTTAACATGATGTTTCAAGTATTGCACAGACTAATATGAATGTCAAGTGTGAAACGGTTGAAAGCGAACAACGAACAATCACTATTCACTATTCACTATTCGTTGATCACTGTTCAATGCTCCCGTCCATAGCGACCAAGCCGCCAATGCCGCCGGGCTTGCGCCAGCGCGTCAGGGACGTGGTCAGGAAATAGTCACCCAGGGTCAGGTGAACGCTACATTTGGTCATACGAAATCGCTAATGGTCAGGCGGCAATGTGGTGAAACCTGGCGGGTGATGGATAATAGGAAAGAAAAAGCCCGGCGAACTACCGGGCCATTACGAAACTATTTATTGTTTCCTGACTACGTGGAAGTTCGACTTTGCGGCCGTCTTGCGGAGCTTGCTCCAGTAGATTTGCGTGCGGTCGGCCTCTTGGCCGAACTCGCTCCAGAAGTCTTCTTTGCAGCCGGCCTCTTTGGCGAGCTAGAGCCCGTTGCTTTCTTAGCCGCTGGCTTCGTTGCAGAACTTGCGCCTGAAGTTCTCCTGGCTGCCGGTTTCTTTGCAGAGCTGGCACCTGAAGCTTTTTTAGCCGTCGGTTTCTTCGCGGAGCTAGCACCCAAAGTTTTCGCCGTCGTCGACTTTGTTCCGGAACTTGCGGATTTTCCGTTTCCGGAGTTCGTCTTCGTCGCCGAAGCCTTCTTAGCGGATCCGGTTTTGCTGCTGGCATTTCGAGTCGAACCCGAACCGGCCTTGTTTAGTCCTGCCGCGGTTACCGCAGTTTGTGTCGCACCTTCGATCGCACCGGCGGCGGCACCCTTCAAAGCTCCTCCGGCGACCTCTGC
>JBKJJR010000246.1:0-5578 GCA_046597835.1 Pyrinomonadaceae bacterium | reverse complement strand
GAGTTCGACTATCAGCCCATTTGCGTTGTCATGAGGAGATGGCAGAGATGCCGCAGTCCGCAGGTCGAGGCCGCTTATCAAAAAATTTGCGGGGTCAAGCCGTCGCCTTGTTTTCCTGCGATACATCGCTTTATCGGCGGCGACGATCATTTGGTCAAAGGTTTCTCCTTGTTCCGGGTAGCCAGCCGATCCAATGCTTACGCCAACCGATGCGTAGGTGTCATCCTGTACATGCAGTTTACAGTTCGCAACACCCTCTTCAATTCGCTGGCAGAGGTCTAATACATCCTCCGGACTTGTCTCGGGTATCAATGCGACAAATTCATCACCGCCGTATCGGGCCAGAAAATCGTAATCGCGAAGCTGTTCGCGGATTACCTTTGCGACCTCTGTCAGCATTGCGTCACCGACCTTATGACCAAACGAATCATTTACGGCCTTGAATCCGTCGAGATCGAGCATCAAGACTTGGAAAGTGCTGCCCGCCCGGCTCGCCCGGCCAACCTCCTTCTCAAACTGGATCTGAAGGCTCCTGGCGTTGGGCAAACCTGTCATCGGGTCCGTGAGCGCGTTTGTTTTTGCTTCGTCGTGTTCGATCGATTTGTCGATAGCTTCGGCGGCGATATGCGCGATGGTCTCGAGAAGGCGTAAATGCTCCTCGCCATAACCTGCGGTATCGCGCGAATAGATCGAAACCGCCCCTATCAATTCTTCGTTAGCGATCAGCGGTACGCATACCATTGTGGAATAATGTTCGGCCAAGTCAACATGGAAACACGAGAAGTCGAGGTGCGGATCGCCGTTCAGTACGGATTTTCCGCTGCTCAACGCCAGGCCCGTTGTCCCCTCGCCGACCTTGATGCGTTGCGATGTCAGAATTGAGGAATGCTCACCGGCGACGTGAACGGCTTTAGCGTATTTCTTCTTGTCATCAAGCATGAATACAGCACAACTAATGAATGGTACAAATTCGGCTATTTTTTTGGTGAATAGCCCAAGAGTTTCCTGGAAATTGGCGGAGGAGCTGAACTCTCGGGCAAGCTCGTATAGAGTGAAAACTTCGCGGTGTGCCAGCTTGATCTGTGCGGCATAATGCTGGTTTCCGGGGTCTTTTTCGGATCTGAGATCTTTATCTAAAGTGTAAGCAAGCCCTTGTGCCGCGATGTCGTGTTCAAGCGCGGCGAGATTTTTTATGAAACAGCGCACGATTGCCGGATCGAACCGGGTCCCGGCTTCGTCTTGGATGATCTGCCGAGCCAGGTCTCGTGGGATCGCCGGCCTGTATGGCCGGGCACCGCGCAAAGTATCGTACGCATCGGCAACGGAAAGTATCCGGGCGGTCAAAGGAATTTCTGCCCCCTTTAACCCGTCCGGGTAACCGCGTCCGTCCCAGCATTCGTGATGATGCTTGACCGTTGGCACCACGGGGTAACCGAAACCGATCTTCTCCAAAATTGACGATCCCACAAGCGCATGAATTTTAGTTTTCTCGAGTTCCGCAGGTGTCAATTTTTCCGGCTTGTTTAATATGTGATCCGGAACGGCCAGTTTGCCAATGTCATGCAACAGCGCTCCTGTCCGAAGCGCATTGATGTCACTTTCTCCGAGACCGAGAATCTGGCCAATTCCGATCGCATAGATCTGCGTCCGCTGCACATGGCCGAGGCCGACCTGATCCCGGGCGTCGATGGCAGTTGCGAGGGCCTCGACCGTGGCCAAATGTATGCGGCTCGCTTCCGAGATTTGTTTTGTTTTTTGATCCAGACGTTTTATATGGATGTTATAAGCGAGATTTGCAAAGATCGCTATCGGTGCGATCACCAAACCGAATTCAATGCCGAAATGGGAAAATGGCAGGCAGATTAATACCGTCGCGAAAGCAGTCACTAAACCGCCCAGCGCTTGCTCACGAACACTGGTGGTTAGTGCTTGTCGGGATCGGGTATAGTCATCAAAAAAATCGAGTGCGAAGCCTATAGCGCATGTTCCCAGCACATATACGCCGGCGACGAACAGGGATCCGGCAATGATCACTTCAACGATATATCGATCCAGTCCGCCGGGCCGGGGACCTGCATTTGCGGCAACACCAAAAACGAATGAAAAGACGAAAATTGAAACTGAAACTGACGCGATCATTCCGACCGCTTCGTCGACATCGATGTTTCTTTCCTTTCGTGATGCCCAAGCGGTAAAGATTGTCGAGATCACTGCTAGTACAACACCGCCTGCCTGGCCGCACCACAAGACTCCCCAAAAGGCAAACAGTATCGGCAACGGTAACACTGCCGCCGAGCCTGGAATTCTGAGCCGAAACCTACTTACAAATGCAGAGACGATTACCGCTGTCAAAAGCGCAATGAGACCAGGAAAGGGAAGCTCGACGATCGAAGCCCCTGAAAAAACCGACAATGCCAGTGTTAACAGAATCAGGAATCCCATCAAGACTAAAGTCGGTGCTCTATATTTGTTTATTCCTAACGTCTCCATTGTGATGGCGGGGCATGAGCCGATGGTTTCGCTCGTGAAACGGTCCGATCGACGAACGGCCTCAGCACGACCTAATACAAACGGCGTGCCATAAGCTGGCACGCCGTTGATACGGAAAATACTAGTTAGAACTGAAAGTATTGGAAAGGTCTGTCTTAATGAACAGTCAACCTGACTACCTGGCGGTCAGACTGACCGATGATTCAAATGGGAAGCGCCGCCTTTTCGCGGCTTAAAACCGGCCATCGTCGTAACCATAGGCCTGAAAATCGTCTTCTACCGCAAGGCCTTCTTCGTTGGCCTCGTCATAGAGATCGAGTTCGATCGGATCCAAACCTACAACAACAAGTTTTGCGCTGCACTCTTCACACGAAACGTTGTCGCCCTGTTCGATCTCGGCATCGACAAAAACTTCCTCAGTACATTCGGGACAAATCGATGTGGGCATTGATCACTCTCTCCGTAAAATAATTTTACCAATAGCACCCGATAACCGGTGTGAAAATTGCACGTTAATCAATCTAACTTTATTAGGAATAATTTAGCAAGACAAACCCCTAAATTTCTATTTTTATCTAAGCAAAAAACTTATAGACGTAAGCGTAGTATGTGTATTAAAATTAAGTGAGGTGCTCCCGGTTTCCGCTGATTCGCCTCCTCCTCCCACCGACCTGATCTACACCGAAAATCCAGCGCGATTATTTATGGACTCGAAGATAGGCCTTATTATCCAATTAGCAGGCGTTTCCTTGATCACGCTGCTGACGCTTTTTCTGCGTCGCTCGGTTAAGGTGGTCGCACTCAAGCATTGGACGAATGCATGGCTTTTCCTTTCATTCGCATTATTTTGTCTCCGTCTTGCGTTTAGTTACGACGACTATTCGGTTCAACTGTATAGCTTATATTTTCTTAACGAGTATATCTTTGGTTTTCTTCTCGTTGCCGGGTGCAGGAGCCTGGTTGGAAACGTCGATATGCGGCTGCGCAATGAAATGTTCATTTTGCCGTTTATTTTCGTGGCATTCGGCCTTCCGTTCATCGGCGACGATTTTAATCTGATCTATAATGCCCACTGCCTAATATTGTCGGGCTTTTTCCTGATGGCCTTTCTCGCGTTATGGCGAACTAAATTAAATTCGTTTGGATGGCGCGTTATGCTCGTCGCTCTGGCGCTTCTCGTACTGGATTTCTTTCAGTACATTGTCGTGTTTACTGCCCGACAATACCTGATCATCAACACCGATTATCTCTCATATAATTCGGTTATTGATCTTACACTTCAGATATTGCTCGGATTCGGAATGGTGATCGTTCTTCTCGAACAGGTTCTGGCCGATGCCAGGGTCGCCAACGAAAAGCTAAGGATCGCCCATGAACGGCTCGAAGAACTCGCCCACATGGATCCATTGACCGCAGCCCTAAACCGCCATGCGTTCCACGGCTATCTGAAACGGCAGTCCGACGGGAACCAGAAAGTAGCAGGGTGCGTCGGATTTTTCGACATTGATGATCTCAAGGATATCAACGATGGAAACGGCCACGCCGTCGGCGATGTGGCGATCAGGCTTGTGGTACGGGCGATCCGCGAGGTCATAAGAGGTGAGGATCTGATCTTTCGCTGGGGAGGCGATGAATTTTTTGTGCTCATGGTCGGTTTGGACGCCCAAACGGCCTACCAACGCATGGCTAGAATGGAAACACTTCTAACCGACGTTGACGTAAAAGGAGCTAACGAACCTCTAACGATCGGCGTTTCGCGGGCCTTCGAAAATTTCTCGGACCTCGCGGACCTTGAAAACACTATCGCAAAGGCCGACGCGATGATGTATCTAAATAAACAGCAGCGGAAAACTTTAAAACACGCTCAGGTTCTGCCAAATCAGCACTCTGCCAGGAACGAGGCTGTTATTAACTATTAGCTGAGTTAGACCGATAAGTTTGTTTATTTGTGTGGTTCGCGAAATTCGCGAGCCATTTTTCTGTCCGCTTGTTGATCCAACTGCTTGCGCTCGTAGAATTTAAGCGCCATCATTTTGAGTATTGTGGCAAAATCGACCAATCGTTTATTCCAATTCACCGGCAGTGCAAAGAAAGCGCTAGTGTCCGAGCATTTATGGTATCCAGCGGCGGATGTTTATAAAACGCCGGACGGTTGGGTCGTAAAGGTCGAGCTTGCCGGCGTTCTGCCGGATGAGATCGAGATCAGCATTCAGGGTGACACCTTATGCATCGCCGGCTGCCGCAAGGATCGTTCGTGCACAAGCGGGGTCTCGTATCAGCAGATGGAGATCACTTACAGCAATTTTGAAAAGGAGCTGCGGTTTCCTTCACCGATCGAGGGTGCGGAGATCGAGCATATGTTTGAGAACGGGCTCTTGATAATCAGTTTAAAGAAAGCGTGATGAGCCTTCTCTGCATTTTTGAGCCCGCTGCGCAAAGAACGAGCCTTTAGCGCGGAGCCCGGAAAGTATGCAAGGGGTGAAGAATTTATGGCTGATAAGGAAAACATCGATCCATTTGCAACTGCCAGGATCCAGTTGCCGAAAGAATTAGAAATCGCGGTTCTGCCGCTGCAAAATACGACTTTGTTTCCCGAAACCGTCGTACCGCTTGCGGTCGGGCGCGAACGCTCTACGCGAGCTGTGGAATCCGCACTTGCGACCGAGGAAAAGCTGCTTGCCTGTCTCACCACAAAGACGGAGAACGTAACGGGCGACGACGCAAAACCGACCGACCTCTACAAAACCGGCACACTTGTAAACATAAAGCGGATGATGCGCAACGACGGCATTATGCAGTTGATCGTCCAGGGAATGCATCGCTTTGAGATATTGGAATGGTCTGCCGAACAGCCTTATCTCAAGGCGAGAATAGAGTTGCTCCCGGAGCTTCGCCGCGTGGATGAGGAAGAGATCGAGGCTTTGAAACGAAACATTCAAGGCATGATACAGGAAGCCCTGACACTTCTGCCGCAAGTGCCCATGGAAGTGAGAATGGCCGTGACAACTCAGCAGGATCCTGTCCAGCTTTCTTATTTTCTTGCCTCCGTCCTCGACCTTGGTATCGAGACCGAGCAAAAAATGCTTGA
>JBKJJR010000087.1:0-3409 GCA_046597835.1 Pyrinomonadaceae bacterium | reverse complement strand
TGGGATTGCCGTCGGCAGCGACGGAGCATTTTACGTAACGAACAGAAGCACTTCTTCTACTCTTGGTGAAGTGCTGCGTATCGAGCCTTGACCTTCGGATTTGTCGGACGGCTCGTTCCGGGCCGTCCGCGCAATATTCCTTTTCACGCGTGATGAGCGAGATTCTCTCCATTTACGACGTTCAGTCAAAATCAACGATAAGCCTAGGCGAACGTGGCGAGACTCTTGCCGCTGAATATCTCGTCAACAACGGCTACCGTCTTGTTTTAGCGAATTTCAAAGTGCCCGTCGGGCGCAACAGTAAAGGCGTGTCGGTGACCGGCGAGATAGACCTGATCGCGCTCGATGGTGAAACGATTTGTTTTATTGAGGTCAAAACGCGGCGTTCGGATGAATTTGCGCCGGTGATATCGGCTGTCGATACTCGCAAACAGCGGCAGATCACTCGCACGGCAAAGGTTTACAGACGTATTTTCGGCATTTGGGAGATGGAACATCGCTTCGATGTCGTTACCGTCTTAATGCCAAATCACGCTGATCCCGAGATCGAGCTTACGAAAGGCTTTTGGAGCGAGAGCAAGTTTCGTAAACAGACCTGGAATTCTCAGGCCTGGCATGATTTTTTCTGAACCTTGGCGGGATAATGCTCGTAGTAAACAAAAAGTTCGCAAAAACATTTTTAAAACACTTCAAAAACTATGAAAAACTTCCTGATCTTATCCGCGCTAATTCTATCGTTATTTGTATGTTCGGCGGCGGCCCAGCAGCCGGCTTTGATCGACCGCGAGCTATTTTTCGGCAATCCGGAATATGCCGGAGCCCAGATCTCGCCCGACGGCAAATATATTTCGTTTATTCGGCCATTAAATGATGTTCGCAATGTCTGGGTCAAAGGCGTTGACGAGGCGTTTGAAAAGGCGCGTCCGCTGACGGCCGAAAAGAAGCGCCCGATCTCGGGCTATTTCTGGAGTCAGGACGGTAAATATATCCTTTTCACAAAGGATAACGACGGTGACGAGAATTTTAATGTATTCTCGGTCGATCCGTCGGCAACTTCAGCAGCGGGTTCCAAAGTTCCGGCACCGACAAATCTCACCAATGCAAAGAATGTGCGCGCTATTATCTACGATGTGCCGGAATCAGATCCTGATATTATTTACATCGGTATAAACGAGCGTGACAAATCATGGCACGATCTTTACAAGGTTCAGATATCCACCGGTACAAAAACCCTTTTGCGTGAGAACAACGACCGTTTGACGGGCTGGGACTTCGACAATGCGGGCAGGATTCGCATGGCAAACCGAGCCCTAAAGGACGGCACTACAGAGATCTTAAAAGTTGACGGAGACAAATTTACTGTCGTGTACACATGCGGGGTCTTCGAAGCCTGCGGTGCGATCCGGTTCGATAAAGAGGACAAGCTTGTTTATTTCCAAACAAACAAAGGAGATCGTGACGTTACCCAACTCGTCCTGCTTGACCCGGAAACCGGCAAAGAGACCTTTGTCGAACAGGACCCGATGAAACGCGTGGATTTTGGTAATGCCTCTTTTTCAAAGGTTACAAAGCAGATCATCGCTACGGCGTATCAGGACGAAAAAACCCGCATCTATTGGAAGGACAAGAGATTTGAAAAGGACTACAACCTGATCAAAAAGCAGATCGGCGACCGCGAGATCGCTTTTGGTTCAAGCACAAAGGACGAAACCAAGTTCATCGTCTCTACCTTTAGCGACACCGATCCAGGCACGGTTTGGCTCTTCGACCGCAAAACTAAAAACCTTTCGACACTTTATACTGCTCGAGAGAAATTGCCGCGGGCGTCACTTTCACCGATGAAACCGGTTAGGTATAAATCTTCCGACGGTTTGGAAATTTCCGCGTATTTAACGCTGCCAAAAGGTTTGCCTGAGAAGGGACTTCCGCTCGTTGTTGTTCCGCACGGGGGCCCGTGGGCCCGCGATGCATGGGGTTACAACAGCTTTGCGCAATTTCTCGCAAATCGCGGCTACGCAGTCCTCCAGCCCAATTTTAGAGGATCGACCGGTTATGGAAAGAAGTATCTCGATGCCGGCAATCTGCAGTGGGGCGACAAGATGCAAGACGACATTACATGGGGCGTTAAATATCTTGTTGACACCGGTATCGCTGATGTAAAACGCGTGGGGATTATGGGCGGCAGTTATGGCGGTTATGCGACGCTTGCGGGCGTGGCATTTACACCGGATCTGTATGCGGCGGCGGTTGCGATCGTAGCGCCGTCGAACTTAAAGACGTTGCTGGAATCAATTCCGCCATATTGGGAATCGGGACGAGTTACGTTCCATAAACGAATGGGCGATCCGAATACGCCGGAAGGCGCAGCTCAAATAAAACGTCAATCGCCGCTTTTTTCGGCTGACAAGATCAAGACGCCGCTGATGGTCGTGCAGGGAGCAAATGATCCCCGGGTGAATAAACGCGAAGCCGATCAGATCGTGATCGCACTTCGCGACCGGAACTATCCTGTGCAGTATTTGATGGCCGATGATGAGGGACACGGTTTCGCACGTCCGGTCAATAATATGGTGATGTTTGCGGCGGCTGAGAAGTTTCTTGCCAAATATCTTGGCGGACGTTATCAGGAATCAATGACGCCTGAGGTCACCAAGCGTCTCGGCGAGATCACGGTCGATCCAAAGACTGTGGTTATCACAAAACCTGCAAACATGTCGGCCGCTCCCGGGACCGATCTAAGCGGCAAGTGGTCACTGATGGTTGACCATAGCGGGCAAAAAATGGAGATCGCTGTAGAACTGAAGCAGAGTGGAGCTGACGTTACTGGTACTACGACCGCAATGTTCGGCAACGGTACAATTGACGGCGGCAAGGTCAGCGGCAAATCGTTGATGGCAACGCTGCATGCCGACATTCAGGGACAGCCGGTCGATTTCAAGTTAGATGGTACAGTGGACGGCGACAAAATGACGGGGACCTTCACGAATCCCGCGTTTGGAGCTATCCCGTTTGAGGCATCAAGAGATAAATAACTCCAAACCTTAGACCAAAAAAAAAGACGCGTCGTCGAGATGCGTCTTTTTCATTTCATTAAAGCCGTGTCTTATCTGATCTCCCAAGTCGTCCCAATAGTGAATGATCGTCCGCGTGCCGGTGCGTACACGAATTGTTCGCTGTAAGCACGGTTGGCGAGATTTGAAACGCCAAGATTAATGTTAAAGTTGTATCTCTCTCGACGGAAATGGTATCCGCCGCTGAGATTGTGCGTCGTAAATCCTTTTTCCCGGCTGCCGTTTGAGCCTTGATTGACAGACGGAAACGGCGAAACACGATCCTGGGTCGCAACGATACGCGCGTAATAGTCAAAGAAATAGGCCTTTCCGTAGTTGTTCCAGCGGACGCCGATGTT
>JBKJJR010000019.1:0-6683 GCA_046597835.1 Pyrinomonadaceae bacterium | reverse complement strand
GCCGTTTGGCGGCCGGACGATGACGGCGACGGCAACGGCTGTTGGTATGTCAGTTATGCAGCGACGAACTACACCGAATACGAGGCGATCCCTTGGGGAGAGGCCGGCGATATTCCGGTGGTGGGTGACTATGACGGCGACAAGAAACTAGACATCACGGTCTGGCGTCCGAGCACCGGAATGTGGCACATTCTTCAATCGAGCAACGGGTACTATTCGGACCGGTTCGGGGCGGCGGGCGACATGCCTCCGGGTGTGAATGCGACATACAACTGGCGGACCGGCCAGGCTTTTACTCGCGCACCGCCGAATGCGGTGCCGAGGAGGCGAGCTTTTAATGCCAGCGGAACGAGCCACACGTCAGCCGACTGACTGTGATAGATATGGTTCGCTGACAAGCCTGTCGCTAACCCGGACGCATCATTTATAGAGGTCTTTTTCGGTTTTGGCGGATCTGATGACGCGGGTAAGTTTGTAGGTGTAGAACGAGGGTTTGTTGGGTTCGTTCTTGGCGCGTTCGCGCATTACTTCGATCTGGTAAAAGCGGCCGGGTTTGGGGTCGAAACCGGTTATGGGGTCGCGGAAAACGTGCCAGATCGAGGTTTTGTCGGTCTTGATCTGCAGGCATTTTGTTGTTGTCGTTTCGTCGCAATTTGCCTTGCGGCTGCTGACGAAAAAGGTCATTCGCTCTGCGGTGGTAGGTTCGACAGGCTTTTCCTGACGGTCGGGCGCGAATCTTAGAAAATTCTTTGTTTTCGGATCGGAAAGGGTCAAAACTTGTTTTTCAAGCGAATACTCCGTCGCGTTTTGCAGCGTCTCGATAAATTGGCCCTCAAATTCTCCGCTGGTCACGTCGCAGGGCCTATCCGTCAAGGTGAGCCGGCCGACTTTTATTTTATGGCCCGGCAAGACGGTTAGATCGCCGGCGAAGATGTTGCAGCCTGATCTGCCGCCGATCTTTTTGTTATCGGTGATCGTGAGATCGATCGTCATCTTTTCGATCGGAAATTCCTGCGACGGCGTAAAATTATAGCCGGTCAGCTTCCATTTGCCGTTGAGATCGCCGTGCGACGCTCCGCGTGTAACGCAGGCGTTGACGAGGATCAAAAGGCCGTATATCAGGATCAGTTTGGTCATCTTAGTATTCATAGATCACGCTTCCCATTTCATAGAACGGTTGCTGCCGTTATTCTTGCGTGATCTGGCGGAACCATAATTCTAAATACAAAGGGTACAAAGTTGCGGACACGGAGGTCACAGAAAGATCAGACCTCGGCACTGCCGGCGTTCGGTTCGGGCGTGCAGTACAGGTCCAAAATGCTCGACGAATTAGTTCGTTCCATAATGAGACGGTAAATGCTGTCAACCAAAGCGCTCTGGCCAGCTTTTTTTGGCACCGGCGTGTTCCAATTCAGCACTCGAAAACCCGCGCGTTCAACCAACGCCCGCAGCGTTTCCGGCGAAAAGAAAAACAGATGATGCATCGCCGCGTAATGACGCCAGCGGTGCGATTTTAGATGCAGCCGGCTTTGCAGATTTTTAAGACGCGGGCTTATTCCGGTGATATTCGGAACGCTGATGTAGAGAATGCCGTTTGGCTCAAGCATGTTGCGGCATATTTTTAGTTCGTTCAACGGGTCTTGTGTGTGCTCCAACACGTGATTGAGACGGATGAGATCAAATCGGTTATCACCGAAATCAATGTCCTGCAGTCTGCCTTCCCACAAAGGGCAATCAAGAGCGCGGGCGTCGGGCGATAGCTTAATGTCGGCACCGGCGATCTGCCAGCCGCCCTCTCGGGCAAAATCGAGAAACGCCCCGTTGCCGCAGCCGATGTCGAGAACCTTTTTACGTTCTCCAAGAAGTTTTCCAAAATCAGCAAGCTGACGGTTGATGTAATGCGCAGTTTCCGCCGACGGCTTGTTTGCCCCATCGCGTTTTGGGAAGTAGTTGTCGGAATAGACCTTGTCGGCGAGCTCGTCAAAACTCAATCGAGGCGTAACGAATTCGAGAGAGCATTTCTGACACTTGCATAAAGTAAACCCTTGATAATCAACGGCAAAAGGCTCGGGCGAAAGTCCGCAGAGTGGACACAAGACTTGCTCGTTCGGAGTTAGTGCACCGCTGGTCACCGCCGCGGCTTTTCCAAAAAAAGTATCTGATGAATTCGACGACATGGCTTTATTATATGCTAAATAGTTAGGGTTACGGATGCAACTTATTCACTGGTTTGCGGTTCAAAGTCAAAGACGATCAAAATAAGGAGCGAAGTCCCGCAGTGAGAGCATTTTTATTGGTCACATTTTTGTTGTTCGCGTGCCATGCGGGCCTTGCGCAAACCGTGCGGCCGACGGCGGCTGGCGGCATCGAGGAAGTTTATCTTGCGAAGGACGACGGCAGCGGCAAGGCCGGTGAACAGGCGACAGAATTTCGCACCACCGACGTTCCGATCTACTGTGTCGTGCTGCTCGAATCGAACGTACAAGCCGTTGTGAAAATGAATTTTGTAGCGGTAAATGTTGACGGGGTGAAACCCCAAACAAAAGTCGTCACCTCAAGCTATACAACAAAAAGCGGTCAAAATAGAGTAAATTTTACCGGCCACCCGGAAGGAAAATGGACGCCGGGTAAATATAGGGTCGATCTGTTTTTGGACGGCAGGAAAGCGAGGGATGTCGAGTTTGACATTAAAAATGCTTCGGGAAAATCTCCTGCCGCCAAATATTCCCCACCGGTTGAAGCGTCGAAACCGAAACCCGCGAAACGAACCGGGAAAAATCAGCCGCAAAAATGAAGCCGTAAACCCTTCTGCTCACGGCGTGTCCTCTCGTATTTAGCAGTGCACAAATTCGACATAATTGATTTTGACCGGCCATTATGGAAAACTTGAAACCCGATAATGACCGCGATCGAAACTTTTTCATTGCCTCGGACACCGACCATCGCGGATATTGCGGCGGGCGAACGGGTGTGCTCGGTGTGTTCGCGCTCGAACCGGAGTGAGTACGTATCGCTCCGTGGGCTGCCGGTAGATGTGCAGAAACTGATCATCGCGAATTCTCCGGGAAAGGGCGATGACTTCGAAGATGTTTGCGGGCGCTGTGCTCGGCTTTTCGAACGCGCAAAAGAACATATAATTAAAGATGCCGCGATGCAGAAGGATGGCTCGCACGTACTTTCGACGCCATTGCGGCTCGACGCCGACGAGCGTTTCACCGGAAAAGGCTTCTGCATTGCGTTTCTCGATTCGGGATTTTATCCGCATCCCGATCTGACGCAGCCTGATAATCGCATAATCGCATACCGCAATCTGCCCGACGCGGAAAAAGATCTGTCGTCGCTTTTTAAACCGGACGTAGCCAGTTGGCACGGCATGATGACCTCGGTCGTTGCTGCCGGGAACGGCTCGCTCTCGAACGGCTTTTATCGCGGCATCGCTCCGGCTGCGGATGTCGTTCTCATAAAGCTTGCCCGGACGGGGCGCATTTCGGATCAGGATATTCTCAACGGCCTCGAATGGGTGCTCGAGAACCGCGAAGAATATTCGATAAAGATCGTCAACATTTCTGCCGGAGGAGACGCGGAACAGAGTTATTTGCACGATCCGCTGTCACAGGCTGTCGAGGAATGTTCGGCAGCAGGAATATTGGTCGTTTGCGCGGTCGGCAATGCCGGGCATTTGCCAAATCATCCGGTCGTGCCGCCGGCGAGCGCTCCGTCGTGTATTGCGGTCGGCGGGCTTGACGATAATAACTCGCTGAATCGCGCACGCCGCGGGATGTATCGTTCGTCCTACGGCCCGACCGTTGACGGCCTGCAAAAACCGGAGGTCATCGCGTCGTCGATCTGGATCCCGGCGCCGATCCTGCCTCATACTCCGACGGCAAAACAGGCCGGGCTTCTCGAAAGGCTCGACAAAAGCAAAGACAACGAACTGCACCAAATTATTAAGGAAAATCCGGGCATTGATCCCGAGCTTGACGCCGCAGTCGGGCTGCTCGTTCATAACATCAGGCAGATCATCGCCCTAAAGATCGGGCAGGAAAACGTAATTAACAAGCACTATAAATACGTTGACGGGACTTCGTTCTCGGCGCCGATAGTCTCGTCCGTCGCCGCGCAAATGATCGAAGCCAACCCCAACCTGACGCCCTCCGAGATAAAAAAGATACTCATCTCAACCGCCGAACGCCTGCCCCATCACGAAGTCGACCGCCAAGGCTGGGGCGTTATCGACCCGCGCCGGGCTGTCGAAATGGCGCTTTCCCTAAATTGAAAAAACTAAATGCGTTGGCAAATTATCTCGATTAACGGTTACCGGGCGGACGGTTTGACATCATCGTTGGCGGGCGGGGCGACGGTGAAACAGCGGGTCGCGTGTTTGCCGGCGTGCGGGCTGTTGGGCTCGGTGACGGAAAGAGTGGCGATGGCGACGGCGTTGGGGTTTGTTTGGGTGTGGGTGTGTTGGTCGGCGTTTTGTACGTCGCATTGAAACTCATGTTGAAATTGTAATTTGACGCGTAATTAGCGACTGGCGTCGAATTAAAATTGAAGTTGAAATTTGAGTTAAAGCCGTTGGTGTTGAAGTTAGTATTCAGGTTTACCGGATTCGTATTTACATTGATGTTTGTCGCGGGCTCCTTTTGAAACATCCACATTAATCCTGCGCCGAAACCCAAGACTACCAGCGTGCCGAGGATCGTGAGCACAATTGTCTTGGCTGTATTTTGCGGCGGCGGCGGCGGATAAAACACTTGCGATTGCCGCGCGCGCGCGCGCGGCTCGTCGGTTTGCGAGGTCGGTATCACGATCCTTTCAGAGTCCAAACTCGATTTAAACAACGGCGAATCGTCCGGCGATCTGCGTCGGATAACTGTTTCCTCGCCGATATCAGCGGCGGACGCTTTCTCACCTTCGCTCGGCAAAATCACAAAATTCGGCTTTCCGTCGTCAACCAGCGGTGTGCCGTCCTTTGTGCAAAATTTAATGATCTCATCGTCGTAACGTTCGTCACAGATCGGACAATATCTCATATTTTTTTCGGCCTTATGCTCGTATCGGCGGGATTTTGAAAACACGGTATTTTAACATGAATTGGTGGTTGGAAATAATCGGGACGGTGCGGTAATGGCTTAATTTAGAACATTCCCTCCGCCATACCCTTTGTGTACCCTGAGGTTGAGGCGGTTAAAACACAATGATTCCAAAGCAAAAGACACGGAGACCACAAAGGAGTTCGCTGGAGGCGTGGCTTATGGAACGAGGGGCAGCGTCACTTGCTGTGATGATGACCGGTCAAGCTCCAGGCGTTGGCGTGAAGCTTGACCCTAATACCGAAAGCCGGAAAACATATTTGCTTTTATTTGCCGGCTGCAATTTTCCCGGCCTCTGCACTCAACTCGCGTGACGGACCCGCACCGTAAGTCTCAAGCAGTGCTTTGATCTCTGCGGTTGACGCTATGCCCCATGCAGACTCACCTTCGTTTGAAGCTAGATGAACACTCGCACCTTCTTCGAGGAGGGCTATTAAATTCTTCACATTGCTATTCTCCGCGGCTATCATTAGGGCCGTTTTCCCTTGCTTATTAACGGCATTTACCGGCACTCCGAATCGAACAAGCATCTGTACGATCTCATCATTATCATATTCCGCGAAGTGCATCAGGATCGTATTTTTTTGCTTATCTACGAGGGTGCTCTTGGCGCCGTAACGAAGCAAAAGGTCGAGCAACTCGGGTTTTGCGTCGTAGTCCATCATCATCAGCGGCGTACGCTTTTGAGAATCGCGGGCATTCACTTTTGCTCCGCGATCTAACAGGAACTGAGCGATCTCGAGATTTCCGACTTGGACTGCGGCATGGAGTGGAGTGATACCATCGTTTCCCTTGTCACGGGCGTTGACCTTTGCCCCCATCATTACGCGTGCCTTTACATCCTCAAAATCTTCATCCTCTACCGCTCCGACTAATGCGTTTCGTTTTACATCTGAAACGACACCAGCCGTGACGCCCATCAAAAAGCGCCCTTCTGGTAAATTTTCTCCACCCACCTGAACAACCTCTGCGACCGTTTGCAAATCGAGTTGAGTATCACGTCGTTCCGAGCTTCCGTCGGCGATAGATATTGATGAGATCTCGCGGACCTCAAATCCGCCGACTTCGATCTTGAGTTTGTATTTTCCGTTCTGAAGATCGATGAAGTCGTAATAGCCCTCGTAGTTTGCCGACGTGACCCGATATTCACTGGTGTCTTCGTTCGTCAGCGAAACAAGTGCGGACGGAATGACTGCCCCGTTCGGATCGGTGACGACGCCCGAAATTTTTCCGGCACCTGATGGTTTAGCCGCTTCGCCTGCGGGCTGAATGATCGCAGTGGGAGCAGCATCGCCCCCTTGAGCATAAGCTCCGCCGGAAAATGCTATCGAAGCCGTCATTACCCCGGCGGCGAGGCCCGGCGTTCGCCGAGTGATTTGCAGCAGCTGTTCGGCAAACATCGGCCGCCGCGTTGACGGATCCTGAATGTAGCGAATACAAAGATTGCCGCCCGAGGCACGGACTAGTCGTATAGCCTCTTTGCGTGTCATTTCCGAAATGTTGTTAACGGATTTTGAGCAGTGCGAACAAAAACGCACACGCTCATTGCCCTGCATTTGTCCCCAGTCCTCGGTGCAAGGACTCTTAACT
>JBKJJR010000261.1:0-5431 GCA_046597835.1 Pyrinomonadaceae bacterium | reverse complement strand
CCGTGGACGGCCCGAGGATGTGCTTTTGGGTTTTGAAGCCGGAACGGATGATTATCTTGCAAAACCATTTGATCTCGAGATCTTTCTTGCTCGGCTCAACGGCCTTTTGCGGCGGCGGCAATGGATACGTAACGAATCAAAAGCAACCAATACTCCACCCGGTGCAGAGATAAATGGCCGCTATATTGACTTTGAAAATCTCGAACTCAGAAATGGCGAAGAGATCGTTCACCTCACGCTGATGGAAACAAAGCTGCTGCAATACCTCCTTGAGAACGAAGGCCGCGCCGTCTCACGAAAGGCCATTCTCGAAGAGGTCTGGCACCTACAGGAAGACACCGACACGCGTGCGATCGATAATTTTATCGTCCGCCTCCGCAAGCATCTCGAAGACGAGCCGAATAACCCCAAGATACTCCAAACCGTGCGTGGCGTCGGCTACCGCTTTGTTAAAGTGAACTGATCGGCGTAATCCATTCTCGCGAGTACCTTTACGAATGCCCGCCAATTTTCATGGAATTCAAACCGCCAAAGTTCTATCTCAGGCGAAACCGTCCTTGCAAAAAACTCAAAATCTCGATGAAAACTCCACGCCGGAGCGGCGAGGTAAATCAGCGCCGGCTTGTCGAGAATTTCGCGCCCGTCAAATAAATTAGCAGCATCGAGGATTCCGCGGCGGCGTTGCAACTCGATCTTTCGCCAGTAATCGGCCGCTTGAAATACCATCTCGCGGTCGGGTTGTGTTTTTAGCTCAATTATCACAAGACGCCCGTCGCGTCTTAGCGCAAGCAGGTCGATCTTGTCGTTGGACGAGCGAAACTGATTGTAGATCGGCGACAGGATCAGGTTTGCGTCGAGCAGTTTGATGTTGCGGCGAAGGATGGATTCGAGCCACGCTTCTGGGGCTGTTCGGTAATAGTCGTGGCGTTTATTCGGAGCCTCGGGTGAGCGGTTGATCTCAAGAAGATCAACCAAATGCGTAAGTTTATTCCAGCTTTCATCTGTTAGGATATGTCTTTCCCGGCCTACACCGAACCAAGCCTTTTCGATGCCGATCAGCGTCCGCACCCGAGCGAACGGCAAACCCATGAACCGCAGAGTTTCGCCCTGCTTTGAATAGACGACATCGATCTTGTCCGGTGAAAGTTCAAGGATCTTTTGCGACGTCACACTTGGTTCCGGATTTTCGGGAAGCGTAAGCTTCCTCGCTTTTTCACGCCAAAGCTCACGAATTTTCCTTTTTGGCAGAACGATCAGACGCGGCGGGTCGGGTTTGCGATCGATCTCAACCACGGTGATCTTCGCTTTCCAACGCTCGGTTAAAAGTGCGTGTAGCTTTTGCGCGTTTTTCGCCTGGCGCTTTTCGCAGATTATCCAAATGTCGAGAACCGGCCTTTTCTTGCGCGCGCCAAGTTTTTCGAGCCAAAGGATCGCCGCTGTAAATATAGTCTCAACCGTTAACTTCGCCGTTACGTCGGCGATGGCAGCTATCGGAACCTTTTCACCAGTATCAAAATTGATCTGCGCGACACGCCCGTTTTCAGTGTTGAGAGCAACGCGGCCAAGTTTTTTGCCTGGGAAATTATCGGCGATCAGTCCTGCGATCTCATTTGCTTTCTCAAGCCGAGCGATCTCGATCTCGACCGCAAGTTCCGCTGCGGCGATGCGCGGAACAAGCCGCATCGTTTCTCGTTTCTTAGCGAATGCGCCGGCGACATCTATCGTTATCTCGCCGTCATTATGGCCAAATCCGTTCAGCCGCCACGAGTGAAAACCTTTGTCATCGAGAAAACCGAAATGAGCCTTTTCGCCGTCCTCGGCGATCTCGATCTCGTGTCTTTCCAACGGAAAAGTTTTGCCGAGCTCCCGAACAAGCAGCCATTCGTGGCGGCTGGCAACTATCTCGCGTAACTCGTCTGCGTTCACCATTTGTGATTCTCGGAAAAGTAGCTCATCATCGCTGCCGACCAATCGGCGTAACCCTGCTCGGAAGGGTGAATGCCGTCGGCAAAAAAACCGTCATTAATTGCTCCGGCCGGTTGTGGGTAATAGAAAACTCTCTCCATACCACGTGTAAATTCAAGGATATTGTCATTGTGCATCTTCGATAGTTTCCACAGTATCGTCTTGATCGGGAACGGCATTATCGGCGAATGGACGATCATCGGACAATTAGTAATAAAGATCACCGAATCAGGATTTTTCCCGCGCAAAATGCCGAGCAGTTCGGTCATATCACGCCGCCATTTGACGGGGCTTGAAAGCTTCATCACATCGTTGCCGCCGATGCCAACGAGAATGTAGTCGAATCGTTCGTTCGGCATTCGAGGCAGCAGTTCGTCGATGGTACGCCTAGCCGTAACGCCGTTTTTGCCGAGCACTTTCCATTCTACGGGACGGCCAATATGCTCGCTCAGATACTTGGCAAATTGGCCTGCAAGGGCAAGCTCGTGTGTTCTTGCCCCGAGGCCGGCAATCGTTGATTCGCCGATCACAAAGAGTTTTGCCGCATCGTCGCCTTTGCCATATTGTCCATGCTTTTCGCCGCCCGCGTCCGGCAAAATACCGACCTTCCACCGCGTGATCTGCCCCTGCAAAAGCAAAAACGGCGTGAGCGGAGCGATCATCACAGCGCCTCGAATAAATCGCCGCTGCCATGCACGCAAATTCTTGTCGTTATTATCCATCCAAATCGTTATGTTAGAATTTAAAGACTCCGATGTTTTTGTCAAACTCGCGTCTGCGCAAAAGAAAAAGATCGCCCGCGAATTACGCGAATAAATATCAAATTATAGAATTCTTGATTCGCGTTTTTTCGCGTAATTCGCGGGCAAACTTTTTTCTTTCTCAGTTTTCTCTGTGATCTCGGTGGCTAGTTAATGGAACAGTTACGCAAATTCGCACGCTATTTCGCACCTTATAAGGGGACGATCGCGCTTGGCATTTTGTGCATCCTGGTCTCGATGGCGTTCGGTTTGTTCGTTCCGTTTATGGTCGGCCAGGCGATTGACGATCTGGGAAAGGGAATAACGCGCGAAAAGATCATTTACTATCCACTCGTGATACTTGGCATCAGTCTCGGTAGCGGAATATTTTTATTTCTCCAGCGGCGTATTTTGATAAATACGTCACGTCATATCGAGTTTGACATGCGGCGCGATTTTTACGCGTCGCTCGTTCGTCAGCCGCTCAGCTATTTTCACCAGAACCGCGTCGGCGATCTGATGGCGCGTGCAACAAACGATCTCGCCGCGATCCGCCAGATCGTCGGGCCGATGATCCTCTACAGTTTTCAAGCGATTTTCGCTTTGTGCATCAGCCTGCCGATAATGCTCAACATCTCGGTCAAGCTCACGCTGCTTCTGCTTATCCCGATGCCGCTCGTCTCGATCACCGTCAAGATCTTAGGCGAACAGATACACAAACGGTTTGAAAAGATACAGGAATTCTTTTCGGACATCACCGCCCGCACGCAGGAAAATCTCACCGGCGTCCGAGTCATCCGGGCATACGCGCAGGAGGACGCCGAGATCGAGCAGTTTCAGGTACTCAACCGCGAATACGCAGCGCAAAATCTGCGTCTCGTAAAATACGCCGCCGCAATGCGCCCTTTGCTATTCTTTTTCATCGGCCTCGGCTTTGTGATCATTGTCGCGGTCGGCGTGCCGATGGCCGTCCGCAGCGAGATCACGGCCGGCGACTTTACCGCCTTCATTCTCTATCTTCAGCGGATGATCTGGTATCTGATCGCTCTCGGCTACGTCGTCAATCTGTATCAACGCGGAACGGCGTCGCTCAAACGCTTCAACGCCATTCTGGAAGCCGAGCCTGCGATCAAAGACTCCGACGACGCACACGAACAGCCGCCGATCAAAGGCAAGATCGAGTTTCGCGATCTCAACTTTGGCTATAAAGTATTTGCCACAGAGAACACCGAGGCCTCTGGGAACGGAAAGTCCCCAGCCTCAGTGTCCTCTGTGGTTAACGGCCTCGTTCTTAAAGACATCAACCTCGTCATAGAACAAGGCAAAACCGTCGCTTTCGTAGGCAAAACCGGCAGCGGCAAATCTACGCTCGTAAGTCTCATCCCACGCCTGCTTGATACGCCTGAAGACAGCGTTCTAGTTGACGATCTGCCGCTGCGCCAATACCCGCTCACTCAATTGAGAAAAGCCATCGGCTTCGTCCCGCAGGAAACCTTCTTGTTTAGCGACACGCTGGCAAATAACATCGCCTTCGGAGTGGATAGTGGACAGTTGACAGTGGATAGTGATAACCAAAATCCGGACCCGAACTATCAACTATCAGCTATCAACTCTAAACCCACTGTCGCCGCTGCGGCGAAAGTGGCCGGCCTCACCGATGACGTCGAGCAATTCCCCGGCAAATACGAGCAACTCGTCGGCGAACGCGGCATCACCCTTTCAGGTGGTCAAAAGCAGCGGACGGCCATCGCCCGAGCCGTCATGCGCGACCCGCGTATTCTCATTCTTGATGATTCACTGAGCGCGGTCGATACCTACACCGAGGAAACTATCCTCCACAACCTCCGCGACGTTCGCGAAAACCGCACAACGCTCATTGTCTCGCACCGGGTCTCGACGATCCGCGACGCCGACCTGATCTGCGTCCTCAGCGAAGGCCGCATCATAGAACGCGGCACCCACGACGAACTTATCGCACTCGACGGCGAATACACCGACCTCTACGAACGCCAACTCCTTGAAGAAGAATTAGAAGTGACAGATTAACTTGCCTTTAAAATAAATCGAATAAATTTTATCAAAAACGTTTGTTTCATGTAAAAAACGCTTGACAGGCTATGAAATTCATGATACGGTGAGATTGGTTGTAGCTTTTGCGGGTAGAAATTGGATATTTGATAACTAATTCGAGAATCGTTCGATCGCGAATTGTCGCACGGATTCAATTCTTCGCTCCTCTATTATCCTTGTCCGACCTCGATCCCGGATGCAGATATTACACAAAAGGATTTTGATCACATTGCCTAAGTGTCGTGGCTTAGGCTTAAAGGTCAGATCCGGGAGCAATAACGACAGGGTTTCGGAGTGTAGCAAGTCGCAGAAGCGGGCGACTGAGTTGTACTAAACCGAGATCCTTTGTGTTCTTCGTGCCTTTGTGGTGAAAAGATCTCAGGGACGCGCCTGTCAAAACAGGGAGCGATAGCGATTGGGTTTTTCTCAGGGACGCGCTATTTCACAAACTGGAACTCGCCAAATTTTTCAGGCACATGAAAATCCGGCGTCTCCGTTTCCGTCGGCTGCCAGGCGAGATAGCCGCGTGTGGGATTCGTGCCTACGCAGCGAAACAGGTTCCCGAGCCAGACATCGCCCGCTCTGGGCCGCGCGCCGAACGCCGCCCAAGGGATCTTGATCGCCATCACAACCCTGTCCTTCTCGATCATTGCGGC
>JBKJJR010000207.1:0-5048 GCA_046597835.1 Pyrinomonadaceae bacterium | reverse complement strand
GTTTGTGTTTCGAGCTGGACCCGCATCACGTCAAACTCAATGCCCGCTATGGCAAAGGCCGGTGCGAATTATATGAATTCGCAGCTTATAAAGATGGAAGCTCTTCTCGGCGGATTTTCCGCGGTCATCAAGCGCTATGCCCTCGGAAAATCCGCCGAGAAGAGCCTCCATCTTAATGAGTTGCGAATTCATGTAATTCGCACCGGCCTTTGCCATAGCGGGCATTGAATTCGACGTAATGCGGGTCCAGCTCGAAACACAAACGTCGATGCCGTTTTCCAGAGCTTCTTCGCCGAGATATTTACCCCATTGCCAGATGGCGATGTAGGACTCGATCGGATTTGGAAAAGGATTAACACCAAAGGCGGGTTTGTTTTCGTCCAAACCCCTGAAAATAAGCGGTCGAATATAGCATTCGTCGAGTCCGCTTTCCTTGATCAGCCCGACCGCCGCATCACAAAACTGAGTGCGATCGAACTGCGAATCCATGCGATATATCTTGGCCGAATTGACGAGGCGCTGCATGTGCTCAGGCAAACGAAATACAGCGGAACCCCTACTGGTATTGTAGCAGCGGATGCCCTCGAACACGCTGGAGCCGTAATTGACGACATGCGACATTACATGGATTCGCGCATCATCCCAGTTAATGAACTCACCGTTCTTCCAAACCTTTGGCGAGACTTTCATCGTACTGACATCTTTTCCCGACATAATTTCTTTTCACCCCTCTCAGGCGTTTATATCAGATCAACTAAATATAAACTTTCATAACTCGAATATTTCTTAATAAACCGGATCAATAAGTGATCCTATATTCCGGCAAAAACCGTGCAAAAAACGCGATTTCGACAATTGGCCGGTTCCTCAGAGAATAAAAACAAACGAAGTTGTATCATCGAGGCGCGAGTTGTACTTGATGGTACCGCCGTTAACAGAAACTACGATCGGTACATCGCCCGCATGGGAAAGGGCCCGCGGCAACGCAAAATCAAATGTGTAAACTCCGGGCTCGACCAGTACGGGGGCAGTTGACGCAGGTATCACCGTGTCACGTATTCTTACTGTTATAGGCCCCGAGCCAAGATTGGCAACACCCGTCAGGTAAATTCTTAAAACCGACGGTACGAGTTTGTTGCCCTTACGCATTATCGTCCTCACAGAAAATGGTTCGGTCAGGTGGACGCTGTTCGTCACATTAAAAAGCTTTGCCCTTCCGCCGGGACCAATGAGGCCTTCCGTATTGAAAATGTCGGGACGTGCCGGAACGAGCGTAACCGTGCTCTTCATCACTACGCCATTATTGTTTATAACCAACGGGTAGTTCGTCCCCGTTAACGCAGACGAAAGCCCCGGCGGCACGATGAATTCGATCCTGTGCCGGCTCACCGATTTGAGACCGCAGGCCGCACCATTAATGGTCATTGACAAGCCGCTAAGCTCGATCGGCAGCGTGAAACTGCGATTTATTGATCCTACCGCCGATCGTGCCACGATAGGCGGATCGATACCCGATTGATAGTTAAGGATCGCGGACATTCCCGGCGAAATACCAAACACTGCAGGCGGCGTTTGAGGGGTCGCTGTCGGCGTGAATGTAGGTGTCGCAGTCCCTGATCCGCTTGGACTCCCTGTCGCTGTTGCAGTCGCCGTTGATGTGGCCGTTGACGTCGCACTAGGCGTCGAGGTCGGACTTGAAGTTGGTGTTCCTGATGCTGTTCCTGTGCCGGTTGCGACCACAACCGCCGCCAAAACCGGGATCCTTGTCGCTCCCGTAGCAAGACTGATCGTCACGGGCGTCTGTGTGTCAACCGCGGGCAGCAGGTAATAATAGACTTCAACACGCAGGTCGAAATTGCCTGTACCGAGTTCGGAAAGTGAAAAATTAAAGGCCATCCGTTCGAGCGAATTACTCGGAAACAGTTGGGTAGATGCCAGGATCTGTAGTGACGTATTAGGGAACTTAGCAAGCCGCGTAAAAGTTGCCATTGCGGCCGGCACGTCTAACGGGTATGCATATATCTGTCCCTGACGCTGTGGATCGGGATTCAACCCTTGCGAGGCGATGGTCGGGATCGTACCATCCGGTTTAATATTCAACCGCGTCTCAAACACCAGCGTCGTTGCAGCTCCGCTCTTGTTATAGTCCGTAAAATTTGGATAATGCTGTAGATCACCCCCAGACGCTGCAGAATCGGCATCGCTTCGCGGCCCTATCTGGCGAAACGGAGAATTCCCAGGCATAGGAGCAGGCGCCTGCGTATCATAAAGGTAAAGTGCGAACGAGGTCTTATTTGCACCGTTCGGCACGGTCGCAAGATCGGCGTACGATTCGAACGCGATGTAGCGGCCGTCGCGGCTCATTCGGTGTCCGAGATCGAGGATATTCACCGGATCGCCCGGATTCGTGGGCGTGGTGGTCGTTATCTGTTTCTTAACCGTGCCGTCCGAGGGGCTCCCTGCGACAAGATCAGCGTAGAATATCTCCTCATTCCGGCTGGTCGAAGGGTTTGTACCGCCGGTCATGCCAACTATCGGATTGTCGCCTGTACTGGCAAAAACTACGCGCTGTCCATTGCCGGAGATCGTCGGATTTTTGCTATATATCGGATCGGAAATTGGCCCGCGCGGTGTTTTCGTTACCTGCCTGATGCCGACGCCGCTCCCGTCCGGGCAGACGGATCCCGCCCCTTGAACGTATGTAAATATCTCGTCGTTATCATCCGCAGGGAAAGAGTTCCCGACACACGTCACAAGGTCGCGCGTCGAGACGAACGCAGTCACGCTGCCATCGTCATTGATGCTCGCGTCATGGTTATCGTCGGCGACAAACGCTCCCGTTGTCGCCGTTCCCGATCGCGGCAACTGGCTCGGGTCCGTATTTGTTACACGGACAAAAATCCCGCCCGAAAGGACTGTGACAGGAAGCTCTTCGCCCGCCGAAAGATCGTCCACCGCCGCGTAATCGGGTATCCGATAGAGCCACATTTCCAAATTCCCGTCGCTGGTAAGAGGATTTGCTCCAGGCGTAGGCGTGGCCGTTGGCGAGCCCGTCGGCGTGACTGTCGGCGACCCAGTTGGGCTTGCTGAAGGCGTCGCAGTCGGTGAAGTGAATGCGTTGCCGTCAAATGAGCCAGGATTTGTGCCGTCAGGTGACGTCGGCCTCGACGTTGTCGCGTTCGAACTGAATGCGATCCATCGTCCGTCGTTGCTTATTACGGGTCGAATATTTGTTATCTCGATCCGGATATTATTGAATATCGCCGGCGAGTTCGTATCAAAGAGGACGGGCTTGGTATCCGTTAGCTGGAATATTCTCCGCTGTGCGTAATCGAACAAAAATATCTCAGAATTATTGTCGGAGTTACGAGGATTTTCGGTCGCGATATCGCCACGCGATTCGAAGACGACAAATCTTCCATCTCCGCTCATGCCGCCCGTATATGAGTCGGCTCCCGAATTGGATATTTGGCCGATAACGGAATCAACCTGAGCCGAAACCGTTTCCGCAAATGAGCTCAAGGTAATAATTACAAAAAGAAAAGCAAGACGAAATGTCACAAACTCCTCCAGAGAATAAAAGGCACACCCAAAACACTAAATTTTAGGCGTTAAACACACGTTCTGCAAACATAAGCAATGCGAAATCCGCCGTTTAGCCGCAAAATCAAGCTATTTGATGCCGTCATCAAAGCTCTGCGTTGCAGTGTTGCATTTTAGCTGATAGCAACAACTGTATAAAATTCGGATCTGCGACGAAGCCCGGTTTCTGCAATTACGATGATTCAACTAAAATTAAGCATCTATGGCGAAAGCTCTCACGATCATGATCGTCGCAGGCGAGGCATCCGGCGATACGCATGCCGCGAAACTTGTCCGCGCGTTGCGTGATGCAAAACCCGATGCTGACCTTCAGTTTTTCGGAGCTGCCGGCCCCAAAATGCGGGCAGAAGGCGTTGAGGCCGTCGTGCGATCTGACGGGCTTTCAATAGTTGGTCTCGCCGAGATCGCCGCCGCGTTGCCGGTTTTTCTGAAAGCATTCAATGTTCTTAAACGTGCCGCAACGGTGCGGCAGCCTGACGTCGTCGTTCTCGTAGATTTTCCCGACTTTAATCTCAAACTCGCAAAAACACTAAAGCGAAAGGGTTTTCGAATTATCTATTACATCTCGCCGCAGCTTTGGGCGTGGCGAAAATATCGCGTTCGGTCTGTCAAAAAGTATGTTGACCTGATGCTGACGATCTTGCCGTTCGAAAAGGATTGGTATGCAGCAAATGGCCTTGAAAATGTAGAGTACGTTGGCAGTCCATTGGCTAGAGAGGTTCATTCGCATGTAGGAAAGGGCGAATTCTGTCGAAAACACGAGCTTGATCCGAACAGACCAATCCTTGCCTTGTTGCCAGGCAGTCGGCTCACTGAGATCGTGCGTATTCTGCCGGTGATGCTGGCGGCTGCTTCCGAAATATCAAAGCAAAATAACGATATCCAATTTCTGATCGCGCTGGCGTCGGACCGAAATATCTCGGAAGTAAACGAGAAAATAACTACCACATTGTTGAGTGGAATGCAGCTTCCGCAGACACTAAGAATATTGCACGCCGAAACCTACGACGCTCTAAACGCCGCAGATGCTGCTGCCGTAACAAGCGGCACCGCAACGCTCGAAGCAGGCATTATTGGCACACCGATGGCAATAGTATATAAGGCCTCGACACTGAATTACAGGCTTTTGAAGCCGCTGATCGACGTTCCGCATTATGGTCTGATCAATTTGATCGCCGGTAAACGGATCGCCAAAGAACTCATCCAAAAAGAATTTTCAGCACAGACTTTGTCTAAAGAGCTATTACGTGTGCTCGAACCGGGAACGAACACTGCGATGCGAGCCGAACTAAGGAAAGCTGCTGACAAACTAGGCAACGGCGGCGCGTCGAAGCGGGCGGCGGCCGCAATTCTTCACGTCCTTTGAACTAATCCTTATAGTAAGCGATCTTGCGATATGTGACTTCAGTGATGGTTGAATTTTTGGGATCTATCGGGTTTTTTAT
>JBKJJR010000198.1:0-2697 GCA_046597835.1 Pyrinomonadaceae bacterium | reverse complement strand
CGGGGCTCTATTCAAACAGCGGTATCGGAGCGGTGTTTCGCATCAGTGCTGTCAGGCCAAAATGCTCATAGGCAAGCCGGGTTGCCATTCTGCCGCGGGGAGTGCGGTTAAGGAAGCCGATCTGGAGTAGATATGGCTCGATGATCTCTTCGATCGAATCTTTTTCTTCGTTGATCGCTGCCGAGATCGTTCCCAGACCGACCGGGCCGCCGTCGAATTTCTCAATGATGGTACGCAGCAGTTTTGAATCCCGCTCGTCGAGGCCGTAGCTGTCAACTTCCATCCGGTCAAGCGCGTTACAGGCGACCGCCTCGGTCACGCGACCGTCGTGGTCAACCTCGGCAAAATCACGGACACGCCTTAATAATCTATTGACGATGCGCGGCGTGCCGCGGCCGCGTTTTGCGATCTCATGCGAGCCGCGTTCCTCGACCTCGACATTCAAAATATTTGCCGACCGCTCACAGATCGTTTGCAGATCATCGACACCGTAAAAATCGAGGTGAAAGATGATGCCGAACCTTCCTCTTAAAGGAGCCGTGATCATGCCGGGACGCGTTGTCGCTCCGACAAGAGTGAACTTTGGCAGCTCAAGCTTTATCGACCTCGCAGCCGTACCTTGCCCGATCATGATGTCAATATTGTAATCTTCCATCGCCGGATAGAGGATCTCTTCGATGGCCGGGTTTAGGCGGTGGATCTCATCGATAAAGAGCACGTCGCCTTCCTCAAGATTAGTCAATATCGCGGCCAGATCGCCTGCCTTTTCGATGATCGGCCCCGAGGTAGATTTCAGGGACGCGCCCATCTCATTGGCGACGATATTCGAAAGCGTGGTCTTGCCAACACCGGGCGGGCCGGTGAGCAAAATGTGGTCAAGTGCCTCACGCCGCTTGAGCGCGGCTTTCATAAAAACGCGCAGGTTTTCCTTGACCTTAGCCTGGCCGATGTACTCGCTCAATTGCGCCGGGCGCAGCGAAACGTCGAATTGGCTTTCCTCGTCGGATAACGGCTCATCTCTAATATTTATTGGTTCGGCGCTTTTCATAAGGAATTTAAGCTCTTCTCATCTTACTTTGCGTTTTTTGCGCCTTTGCGTGAGACAAAAGCGTATTTCACGCAAAGCCGCAAAAAACGCAAAGGGAGATGAGAAGAGATCCGGTCACTTCGCTAATACCTGCAACGCCCGGCGAAGCAGTTTTTGAACCGAGATCTCGGTGCCGTCCTGAGCCGCCTGGTTGAGCGCCTTCTCGGCGGCGTTTCGCTGGTAGCCGAGATTTATCAGGGCTGACAAAGCATCTTCGAACACGGCGTCGGAGGGCATCGCCTGTCGCGAGGCCGCATCGAGGGCCGAGCCGTCACCGGAGACGTCTCCGACCTTGTCGCGAAGCTCGATGACAAGCCGTTCAGCCGTTTTTCGCCCGACGCCCGGTATCGAAGTAAGCCGAGCCAGGTCGTTGCTGCGGATCGCCATTATTATCTCGTCCGCGCTCATTCCGGACAGCATCGTGATGCCGGATTTCGCGCCGATTCCCTGTACCGAGATGAGTTTCAGATAGAGCTCTCGTTCGCGCAGTGTTTTGAAGCCGAAAAGCTGGATCGCGTCTTCGCGAACATTAGTGTAGATCCGCAGGCTGACATCCGAGCCTACGTCGCCAAGCTCATAAAACGTCGAAAGCGGTATCGAGACCTCATAGCCGACGCCGCCGACATCAATGATGGCTGTATTTGCTTGTTTCTCTAAAAGTTTTCCGGAAAGAAATGCGATCATCGTTTCACACTTGAAACATAAATTGTATTGCAAAACCGGCGGCATGGCAACATTGCAGACATAATCTTAACGAATGATGCCGCTCCGATTTTTGACTGCGAAACATCGGAAATAAAAAAGTTGAGAATTTTGGGTTTCTCGCCGTGAAAAGCTTTGCGGCTGTCGTCAAACGCGGTAAGATAGCTTTGCAGAGCTTTGAAACCGAAATTGAAAAGCCATCGTATTGAGTATTAACAGTTTTTGAGAGGTAAGATCAATGGGAAACAAGGGGTTGTTAAAAAGAATGTTACCGTTTTTCGCGACATTCGCATTTGGCATTTTCATCGCCAGCTTTTTTGTAAATATCGGCGGGCCGAGTTTTAGGCATCGCGAGGGCGGCAAATGTCGTCACGAGATGCGGGATCTGCGCTTTGAGTACGAACAGCAACGCGAGGAGATCAGGCAGCTTCGTGAGCAATTGGACGACGCTCAAACGGGAACAATGACTTTAGATAGGGAGCTTCCGCTCGACGTCACCGTTCCGCTTCCGCCGCCGCCGGGTGGGTTGAGGCACGCCGCTCGCAAATAGTATTGGACCAAATCAGGACCACAGGTTAACGCGTCGCTTGGCGATATGTTAATCTGTGGTCTCGCTATTTATGGACGAGTCGCAAGCTAGAAAACTGATCATTGAGGTCGGCAAGCTGCTTTATGAACGCAGCTATGTTGTCTCGTCGGACGGGAATGTAAGTATCCGTTTGTCAGAAGACCGCGTGCTGGCGACACCTACGATGACCTGTAAGGGCCGAATGACGGAGGACAGCCTGGCCGTGACTGATATGGACGGCAAACCTCTGTCTGACAAACGAGCTTCGTCCGAGCTCGCTATGCACTTGCTGATCTACAAAATGCGGCCGGACATCAAGGCAGTTTGCCACGCTCACCCG
>JBKJJR010000104.1:0-3235 GCA_046597835.1 Pyrinomonadaceae bacterium | reverse complement strand
TTAAAAAACTAATTGCTTGGGATAGTTCAGAATCAGACATTATAAAAAACGCCTATGATATATACTGCAATTTAGTGACGTATGTCGAAGAAAACTATAGCTAAAATTTTCGCCTTTGTCATTTCTCTCACTTTTCTCGCAGGGATTTCTACGAGTTGTGCCGATGTTTCATCGCGAAGTCAGGCCGTGGAGGCATCACGTTATAGAAAGCCAAAAATAGTAGGTATGATCAAGTCTTCCGACATAAACGAAAGTAGCGGTTTGGCTGCTTCGAAATGCCAAAATAATGTTCTGTGGACCCACAACGATTCGGATGACGGCCCGTTTATTTTTGCGTTAAACAGCGCGGGTGAAAGTCTTGGCACATGGAAGGTGAAAAACGCCGAAAATCTCGACTGGGAGGATATTGCAGCCTTTAAAAACCCGGCAGGACAGTGCTTTCTCTACATCGGCGAGATCGGTGATAACAAATTGAAACGAGCCAAACAAGCCGTTTACCGGGTAAAAGAACCAATAATCGTTCCTGAGGATGCAAATTCAACCAGCAAAAAACCTCTTGAGACCGAGCCTGCCGAGGTCGCGCGATTTGAATATCCGGACCAGGTTCAAAATGCCGAGACGTTAATGGTTCACCCGGCGACCGGTGATGTTTACGTCATTACAAAACGTATTGTCGGTGCCGCGGCCGTTTTCCGCTTTCGCCCCCTGTTTGGAACAAGCGATGTGACGAAATTGGAAAAGGTAGCTGATATCTCAGTCCCGGCAATTCCGAGTGGTGTATTGACCGGCGGCGATATTTCAGCGGACGGACGGCGAGTAGTCATATCCGATTATTCACAGGCATATGAGCTTTCGCTGCCTGAAACAACCGCAAACTTTGAGGATATTTGGAAGCAATCGCCTGAGCCCGTCGATCTCGGCAAACGCAAGCAGGGCGAGTCGGTATGTTACAGCGCCGATGGCAATACGATCTATGCCGGCAGCGAAAGCCGCAATTCACCGATCATTCAGGTGCTGCTCAAATAGCTGCTCAAATAGCCGCTATTGCGTGACCGTAAACTTACCCTTATTGTCAATCACCTGGCCGCCGACGCGGTCCTTGATTTGCACATTTATTTCGTAATTACCAGGCGTAAGCGACGTTGTCGGCAGCAGCCGGGCGAGAGTCAATCGTTGTCCCGAATCGCTCAGCCCGCTCCAGTCTTCGGCCTGCTTGAGAATTTCCTTGCCGCCTTTTGTCAAAACGTAATTGACGTCAACGGCCGGCCGCAGCGTGGTCTGATCGACACCGGCGTTATAAACCTGCAGGTAAATACCGACCTCTTGCCCGGTTTTATACTCGCCCGACAAATTCGGAATCACCTTTGCATTGCCGATCACAAACATCTGGCCAATGTCGCGTTCGGTTGTGGAGCGCAACTTTGCCGTGAGCACCATCGAGGAAGTCGAAAGCTTCTTTTCATCGTATTTAGGTACTGCAAAGCCCAAATGCGCAAGGCCTTTATTTCCAGTTTTTACGTCGCGCACGACAACATCGACTTTATAAGTTCCAGGCGCAAGTGCAATGGCTTTTTGATAGATCGATTTACGCTCCCGAGCTTCAATAAGCTCGTCTGTCGTTGCAGTTGTGGTGACCGAGTCCTCAAAGATCCCCGTTCTTTTACCAGAAACCGCAGTGATCTTACCAAATATGTTCATCGTCGCTTGCTGAAGGCCGCCAACCTGATCGAACGTCAATTCCTTATTATCGGTCTGTATCGTAAACGCGGTTATCACGCGGCTATCTGACTGACGGAAAAAATCAACCCGAACATCAAACTGGATCGGGTCTTTATCCAGCAACACTCCTGAATCGCCGCCTGCCAATTCCTGCAGGTCACTAAACTTGACCGCCGGCGGCCTCATCAAACCAACTTCGATCTCCTGCCGACGGAAAAAAGAATCCTGCTCACGTTGGAAACCACTGGAAACACTGCGATCGCCCTGATCAAATCCGAGTTGGCTTGCCGTGTTATACCCGGCGCCCGTCCGCATCGCATCCTTTTCGTTCGCGTCACGGGCCAAGCGATATTCTCCCGTACTGGTCGGGTCGACAAATTCGATCTCGATTCCGTCACCAACATTTTCGAGATGCCGATAAAACCAAATTTCAAATGGATATGCCGTTATGTCACCGCCGCCCTCATAGCTCGGACGATTATAATTGCCGCCGGAAGGGTGCGACTCGATCGAGTCCGGTTTGCCCCACGCAATATATATGCGGCCGCGGTCGGTCTTCCATCCCGGAGTGCCGGATGTAAAATGTTCGTTCGCATAAGCAATGCGTTCGTAATACTGTTCGCGAAATTCGTTTTCCTCGGTGTCTGGATTTGGATCGCGGCGGCGCCAAAAATTCTCGATGAAATTCTCGCGCTCTTCGTCAGTCGCCAGCGCCTTAAAAGCTCTTTTCTCCTGGTCGGTGATAAGGTAAGGCACATCGTTTTCGAGCCACTTTTTATAGACGTCTTTAGATTCCTTCTTAACATTGCGCACCTTGCCGGTCACATCCTCGCTCGGCTTTTCCTTGTCGGGCGTCTGTGCAAATGCTGCCGCAGTGCAGATCCCTGCGACCAATGCGGCTAATACAAAGTTAGGAATGAATTTGATCTGTGACATAACACTAAAACTCCATCCGGCAAATTTACTAAACCTATCAATCCTATTGATTTTAGTCGGTAATCCTCAATATTTCAAGATGCAAACGGGAGCGGGTTAGTTGTATTTTCAGCTTCCCATGACCTCGGCGTCTGTTTGGCGTTTTTTGCCAAAAAACCAGGCGATGAAGATGGATACGATGTACAGGGCGATCATCGGCGCGGCAAACAGCATCATGTTCGGAATATCATTCGTAGGGGAAACAACTGCCGCCACGATCAGGATCACGATAAGCGAGATCTTCCACGTTCGGATCATCAGGCCTGCCGTAACAATGCCGATCCGGGCCAAAACATAAGTAATTGCGGGCATCTGAAAAATGATCCCCATCGCGAGCATGATGATAATAATGAAATCGAGATAATCGCTCGCCTTGAGAAGCAATTTAAATTCCTGTCCGACGCCTAGCAAATAACTCACCGCGGGCGGAAAGAGAATGTAATACGCAAATGCCGCCCCAATCACAAAGGAAATGGACGAAAGTCCAATAAACGGAGTGACATACGTCCGTTCATGTTTGTATAAAGCAGGCGAAATAAAC
>JBKJJR010000014.1:0-4649 GCA_046597835.1 Pyrinomonadaceae bacterium | reverse complement strand
ATGTTTTCGGGCCTGTGATGTCAAGGTAGCGGCATTCATTCTTTTGAACGCTTCCGGTGTGGAAACTTTCACGTCCGGCGTGACGATGAGCATAAATTGCTCTTCGCAGTCGTCAGTCTCCTCAATTTTCTCGCCGCGTCCGGTTCCTATCGCCGTTCCGCCGCGGCGAAAGAACGGAACGTCAGAACCAAGTTCTTCCGCAATAGAGAGCAAGTCTTCATCCGTCGCGTCGATCTGCCAAAGCCGCGCGAGGCCTATCAATGCCACTGCCGCGTTTGACGAACCGCCGCCAAGTCCACCGGGCGATGGAATTCGCTTTTCCAAGTGGATCGCGGCGCCCTTTTTAAAATCGAAACGCTGTTGCAGCAAGTTTGCTGCCCTGATCACCAAATTCCGATCATCAGTCGGAAGATCTTTGAGATTAGATGTGAGCGTCAATCCATCGCTCATCTCAAACGTCAAAGAGTCGTGCAGTGAAACCGTTTGAAAAACAGTGCAAAGTTCGTGAAAACCGTCGTTCCTTTTGCCGATGACCCGAAGGATCAAATTGACTTTCGCAAAAGATGGTAAAGTAACCTCTGACGGCATCGCTTTAGCATAAAGAAACGTTCGTATCGCCGCAACAACGCCTCAGGAACATAATGGTCCCGATTGCGTGAGATTAGCTGTGAATGCAACACTAAAAAAACTCTTTATAGGAGAATTTAGCTGGAAAAGAGTAATCAGATCTCTTCTGCTGATACCAATTTTTGTTTACATGGGATTTTTTGGTATTGTCTGGTTCTTTCCGAACAAGCTCCTATTTCGACCTCAAACTGCGTCCTACACGGATGATCCGAGCATAATACAGCTGAGTACGTCCGACGGCAAAAAGATCTCAGCAAAATTCTATGACAATAGCGCCGCTCAATATACAATACTTTTCAGCCACGGAAATGCTGAGGACGTGGGCGACATTGAGCCCTTTGTACTAAAGCTCCGAGATAGCGGTTTCGCGATTCTTGCATACGACTACCATGGATACGGAACGAGCGAGGGTTCTCCATCCGAAGAAAATACCTACAGCGATATCCAGGCTGCCTATGAATACCTTACGGGGTTTCGGAAAATTCCGGCTGAAAGGATCATTCTTCATGGCCGTTCGCTAGGAGGCGGTGCCGCTGTCGATCTGGCGTCGCGGGAATCGGTTGGAGGATTGATTCTTGAAAGCACATTCACGTCTGCCTCTCGCGTCTTGACCCGTATTCGGATCTTTCCTTTTGATAAATTCGAGAACCTTAATAAGATTGCGAGTGTTAAATGCCCGGTGTTGGTTATTCATGGAAAAAAGGATTGGACTATACCGTTTAATCACGGTGAAAAACTTTATGCCGCGGCAAGAGAACCAAAAGTTTTTCTCGGGGTCGACGAAGCCGGGCACAATAATCTATTTAACAAGGCAAGTGAGAGGTATCTCATCGCCATTCGGGATTTTGCGGATAACCTAACCAAGTAATCTCAATTCCCTTTTGATTTACTTTGGTAACTAAAAAAGGTCTTTCAAAGATTGATTTATGAAAGTCCGTTCATCCCCGTGGATCCGAATGTTATCTATTTTTTGAGAAAAATCTGCGTTAAATAATATGATCCGTCCGCTGCAACCGCTATCCCGACGGCGGTTTCTTTCCAGGTATTGTCGAGAAGGTTATGCCGGTGCGAGGGTGAATTGAGCCAGAGGTCGACGGCTTTGCTGATCGGGTCCTGGTATCCGCGATTATAGGCAATATTCTCGCCAATTGCCCGCCATTTGCCTATTCCGGCATCGTCCGCGCGGTCGCTGACCATTTTGTCATCGAGGCCGCGGTGGCTGAAAAAATTGAATTCGGCCATATTTCGCGAATGCGATCTCGCAATTGAAACAAGTTTGTCGCTCCATCCAAGAGGCCTGAGGCCGTTTTCTATGCGTTTTTGGTTGAGGAGGTCGAATGCAGATCGCTCAAGCGAAGTTGTATTCACAATCACCGAGGCTTTTACACCCGAGGCCATATCGGAAACAATTCGCGGACGGTTCGGCTGGAAGTTATTGGTTTGAGCGGATATGCTGATCGCTAATATGACAAGAGCGCCCAGAGATAGGGATATTTTCGTTTTCATTAGACCTCACTTCGGCAGCCGGACCTCTGTTTTTCAACAGTTCCTGGCTTTGCGCTTGCCCTGCGGCAATTGCCTTTTCGGTTAAGGTGGTAAAACAACATAGTTTTACCTAGTTAAACATACTCCGAATCCTCGATTTATTCCAACAAAACTTCAGAGGTCGGTTAAAATAATTGTCCGCGTCTTATCAGTGTGTCATCGCACAGACAGCCTTACTTGTTTTAGCTAATAATGAAGGTTAAAGGAGATAAAAATGAAAAAACAAATGTTATTGGTATTGACAGCTATCGCTGTTGTTCTCTTTAGCGTCGGCATCATTGCCGCGCAGGGTGAGAAAAAGATGACGAAAGGTGAAATGGATATGGACGCGATGCACAAAAGTCCGCACCACATCCTAATGATGGCCCATCATCACAGCGCAATGACGTTCGCGACTTTGCTTAGGGATATGACAAAGGACGGGAAGATCGCCGACGTTGAGGTTGCCCGAAACGCTTTTGCCGAGATAAAGCACTGTATGGACCAGATGGAGATGATCCATCGAATGCATATGAGCGGTATGAGCAAGGAAAAGGTCGAGAAGATGAAGCCAATGATGGCCGAGATGAAAACAAAGATGCAGGCCGAAAAAGCCGCGATAAACGAGCATATCGCCGCTCTCGAAAAGGCTTTTCAAATGGAAACCCCTGATGCTGCCGAAGTTCAAAAACATTCGGCCGAGTTGGTCATGGTATTTGAAAAGATGATGCCGCCGGAAAAGAAAATGGATATGTCCGGTAAAAAACCGATGTAAGTCGATTGAGCTGCATAATACGAGAGAGGAAAAATAATGAGTCTGGCACTCATAGATCAGGACGGTAGTTGCTGCGGCACGGTTAGCTTGCAGCATGTCCACGAGCTGGAAAATAATAAGTATCGAGCCGTCGGCTTTTAAGATAAAATTATCTCTTGAGACAAGCTATGCAAAAAGTTATTGACCCGATCTGTGGAATGAGGGTTTCGCCCGAGACTGCGGCGGGTGAATTTGAATACGAAGGCACAACTTATTATTTTTGCGGGGTCGGCTGCTTGAATAAATTCAAGATCGATCCCGCCTCATTTTTGAGGCCGAAAGAAATAGCCGCCGATACCCCTAAGGATGCCGAGTACACCTGCCCGATGCATCCGCAAATCGTGCAGATCGGGCCGGGTTCATGTCCTATCTGCGGAATGGCCCTCGAACCTCGAACGGTTTCGCTCGAAGATGAAGAAAATCCCGAACTTCGTGATATGACGCGGCGTTTCTGGATAAGCGTGGCATTGTCCATACCGGTTTTTCTTTTAGCATCGGCAGGAATGTTCTTTTCCGTGGAGCGTTTTGTTCCGCCGCAAATAAGTTCCTGGATTCAATTTGCACTTGCCTCGATCGTAGTTCTTTGGGGCGGCTTTCCTTTCTTTCAACGTGCACTCGCGTCAATAAAAAATGTTAGTCCGAACATGTTCACGCTTATTGCCATGGGTACGGGTGCGGCATGGGTGTATAGCACATTCGCGTTAATTTTCCCGCAGAGTTTTCCAGAATCCTTCCGTGACCATGGCGGTGAAGTACCGCTTTACTTCGAGGCAGCCGCAGTAATAACCACGTTGGTCTTGCTGGGACAGGTTCTTGAATTAAGGGCGAGCAGTCAAACTTCAAGCGCGATAAAGGCTTTACTCGGACTTGCACCTAAAACCGCCCGCTTAATCACCGCAAGCGGTAATGAAACCGATGTTCCGCTTGAATCCGTGAAGATCGGCGATATGCTGCGCGTTCGACCCGGTGAAAAAATTCCGGTTGACGGTCTTTTGACAGAAGGCCGTAGCTCGGTTGACGAATCGATGGTCACGGGAGAATCAATTCCAGTCCAAAAAGAGGCCGGCGAAAGCGTGATCGGCGGAACGGTAAATGGCACCGGAAGCTTTGTAATGCGGGCAGAGCGCGTCGGCAGCGAGACGCTGCTCGCGCAGATCGTCCAAATGGTCAGCGAAGCTCAACGTAGCCGCGCGCCGATACAACGTTTGGCCGATCTGGTATCGGCATACTTCGTTCCGGCTGTCATCGTCGTCGCAATCGTGACATTTTTACTTTGGATGTTTTTCGGCCCTGAGCCTCGGTTTATTTATGGATTGGCGAATGCAATCGCTGTGTTAATCATAGCCTGTCCGTGTGCCTTGGGTCTGGCAACACCGATGTCAATAATGGTCGGGACCGGACGGGGCGCGACCGTCGGCGTTTTGATAAAGAATGCCGAGGCCCTTGAGATCCTTGAAAAGGTAAATGTGCTTATTGTTGTCAAGACGGGAACCCTAACCGAGGGCAAGCCAAAACTTGTTTCGGTGATAGCAAAGGGTCTCGACGAGAAAGACTTCCTACAGCTTGCCGCGAGTCTCGAACGAAACAGCGAACATCCGCTTGCCGAGTCGATCGTTGCCGGTGCCGAAGAACGAAAAATCGATTTCTTACCTATTGAGAATTTTGAATCGATCACCGGAAAAGG
>JBKJJR010000027.1:0-7058 GCA_046597835.1 Pyrinomonadaceae bacterium | reverse complement strand
GTCCGTTTGGACAACGACGGCGCTAATAGCAGCATTCGCGTTCGGGTCAAACCCGTCGAGCGCCGATTGAGCAAATGTCCCACTGGACAACAACAACAATAAGATACCGAAAAATGTAACGCGTGCGAATTTCGACATAATGCTTGAACCTCCGACGGCAGAATAAAGTGCGTCTTTATATGGATAAGACAAATCGGGAAAAACATTTCATATAAATTTTCTAAACCCGCACGCGGGCACCTTAGCGAACAATTTACGCTCGCTCGTGAACGGTGATCGATCCGCAGAGAGCAGCCGACAGATGAATGACGAGAACGACCCGAATTAAGAGAGCGACGTACACGACGCGAAAATCGCCGTTTTTAAATTAACGACGACAAAGTGGATCAACGACGAGAGCCGCGGTTTTTGCCCGCCGAAAAATAGCGTCGCTTTTTACCCCTTTTAGCGTCGCTCGGAAGGGCATTTTCGCGTCACTATGACACCGGAATGCGTCCACAAATTCCTATTTTTACTCGATCAAAACGCAAAGCACTATCCTAAATGTGGCACGTGCCACATTTTGTGAAACATTTTTTGGGGGAGCTTTTTGCGGAATTTTGGACGGCTGGCTGCTCGATAGATCTGGCCAACCGGTTCGCGGTTTCGAACGGCTTTTCGTGGTTTAAGTTAGGGTTCAGGCATCAGCGGTTGCCGTCGAGGTTGGCCCATTCGCCTGACTGGATGAAGCTGGCCCAGTAGAATGGATGCCGGCGATTGGGACGTTTGATCATCTCGAGTTGGACTTGTCTTAAGGCTTCGCCGCGGCCCATGCCTTTTTTGAGGTTTTTGTAGTAGTTCGTCATCAACTCGCGCGTCACATAGTCGCTAACTGGCCACATGCTCATGACGATCGATTCGGCCCCGGCGAGCACGAACGACCGGCGCAGTCCGTAAACACCTTCGCCGTTGCTGACCTCACCAAGTCCGGTGTCGCAGGCCGAAAGAACAACGAGCTTCGTGCCCCAAAGATTCAAACCTGAGGCCTCGAGCGCGGTCAGTATTCCATCGTCCTTATCGCCGCTGCGGCGATTTGCACCGGCGAAAGCTAATCCGGAACGAAGCAGCGGATTTTCTATTTTTGAAGTTCCAATCGGCAAACCGGATTTCGCCGCTTTTTTGTCGTCACCCGAATTTTGGTCATCAAGGAAAAATCCGTGGGTTGCAATATGCAGTATCTTCGGCGCAGCCAGTGCCTTTACTGCTGTTTCCGTCGCGCCCGCGCCCGTCAGAAGTTTAACTTCCGGAAAGAGCGTCTTAATCGAGTTCGCCTCAACTGACGTTCCGCGCAACGGCGCAAAGTAAGTGTCCGACAAATTACGTGTATTGGTTATGCTTCGACGCTTTGAGGCCTTTGCGGTTCGCACTTGCGAGACCGATGCGACAAGCCCGTCAGAACTCGGTTCTCCAAACTCCGGATTCGCGACAACCGCGCTCTGGCTCTTGCTGGGCCTGGCAACCTGCATCCGCGCGAGATCGCGGCCGCTGGTGAGATAGGTGACAGCGTAGTCTTCAATCACTGCCCGTTGCCGTTCGTTAACGAGCGCTTCGAACGGTATCAAATTCAACTCGCCGTCCGGCGAGATCAGTAAATGCTTTGAATCCCCCAGGAACTGCCGAACGGGAGCAATGACCATCTGGTCGGCGTCACGTGCGAGCTTCCATACATCGGTCCGCTTTGGATCGCGTAACGCGACGCGAAACTGCAGGAGCGCCGCGTCTATCTCGCTCACCAGCCCCAAGTCAGCCGAGCCGGCCAAGCCGGAATTACGAATAACGTAGGCTACATATCTTGGCTCTCCGAGTTTAGAACTCATGGTTGTTGCCGTCTTAACCAGGGGCCGATAGATCGCAAATTCCACGAGAGCCGCGTCTCTAGGTATCATCGCCTGCATCCTTTCAAGCGTGACCGGCTGTGCCTGGACATAAAATCCGCGGGTTCGCGTCGATATGTCCTTCTCCATCCGTTCTTTTTTGGACTGCAGATCGCCGATCAATTTTGCATACGCATCCCGCGAGATCGCGCTCGGCGGGTTGAGAATATTTTCGGCAAGATCGCGATTAACATCGCCGAGATCGTCGAATAAACGCTGGTCTTCAGGATTCAGGCGCTGTCTGAGAGCGGCAAGGCTTGCAGCGGTCGCATCCAACACACGGCCCTTTCGTTTAATCAGTTCTGTTGCCGCCAACATACGAGCATTTGGATTGTCCTTTGCAGGCCCGGCGCTCAACGCGATAGTTTGATTGAGGTCGTCGGATATAAGCTTCATGTACGACAGCTTTTGGTGTTCCGGCCCGACCGAGAGATTCAGTTCGATCGATCTTTCATAAACGCGCGCAGCGCATTGTTGGTGTTTCAGCGCGAGTTCGACATCTCCCTTGAGCGCATACATTTCAGCGAGTGCTGTGCATGCCCGGCCAACATAATGGCTGTCCGGCTCAGACACTTTTTCTGTGATCTCACGCCCTCGCCTCAAATACGATTCCGCGTTCGCATAGTCGTGCTGTAAGGTGAAAACCGTACCCAATTGGAGAAGCAATCCCGCAAAATCATCCGGGTCATCCCCCGCGCTCTTTTCCGAGATCCGGATCGCACGTTCCAACGCGGCTTTCGCATTCGGAAGGTCATCTCGCGCCACATGGATCTGGCCAAGCACTGCAAGCGCTCTAGCGACATTGAGACTTTTCGGGCCCAGCCGTTTTTCATAGATCTGAAGCGCGCGGCGAACGAGTTGTTCCGCCTTATCGAGTTTCCCGAGCTCGAGATAGGTGCTGGCGAGCCCGTTAAGCGATTGAGCAACGAGCGGATGGTCCGGGCCGAGGTTCTTTTCGCGTATTGCCAGACCCCGCTCATCCATCGCGACTGCAGCTTCGTAATCGCCGACATAAAAACGCAGCGCCGCAAAATTTTGAAGCACCCCGGCGACATCCGTATGATCCGCGCCAAGCGCACGTTCGCGAATGGCAAGAGCCCGCTCGTATGTAGCCTCGGCGTTTATATGATCGCCTCGCCGGCGGTACAGTATTCCCAGATTGTTCAGCGTCGTTGCGATCGACAGATGGTCCGGCCCAAGTGCCCTCTCTTTGATAGCCACGACTCTTAGGAACATCTTTTCGGCTTCGAGCAGCTCGCCTCGAACACGGGCATATACTCCCAGATTATTTGTCGCTTCGCCGACGAGAAGATGGTCGGGGCCGAGCCGGGCCTCATAAATCGCAAGCGCTCGCCGGTTAAATGCATCGGCTTTGGCTCCGTCGCCGAGGAAAAAGTGTTGAATACCGACCCTCGTCGATGCGATACCGACCTCAACATCGTCAGGCCCCAGGATCCGTTCCCGGATTTCCAGAACCCGTTCGGCCAAAGCAAGAGATTCTTTGTATTTTCCTTCGCGTTCAAGGGCACGCTGGTCCCGCAAAAGAATGCGAGCCTGTTGCAGAAACTTATCGTCCTCGGTCGCCGGCCGTTTTTCCAGCCATTCGATCTGATACCGTCCGGCAGGGGCGTCCTTATATCTCGGTTCGACCTCTATGCGAAATGTACCTTTCTTGAGCGCTACGCCCTCGGCCTTTTCGGTCCCTCGCAGGCGACTTTCCGAATCGAACTCAGCGACTAGTTGTCCTTCCTGATTCAAATAACGAATGATCACGTCCACGTCCGATTGATCCAGCGTGAACAACACAAAATCCCCGTCTGCGAGATCAATGCGATACACATGTTTTTGCCCGCCCGCGATCGAACGCTGGACTGGCTTCTTGATCTCAAGTGTGGTCGGCTCCGGGGCTGATTGGGAGAAAACAGCGTACGGAAAGGAAAAGAACAGCAAGTATAGCGGGACAATCAGTGCGTTTAGGCTCGAACGGCATGTCGAAACAGTAGGCATGATTTACCTGCGAGAATTTCTAAATGTATGCTCACGATGATTATCGCACAACCGTGAATGAGTAGTCACCAACTATTTCCGCTGTCCCCTTTTCCGAGAGCCCGGAAACCGTGAAAGTGTAGTCGGCAGAATTTAGAAGGCGTGCCGGGATCGAGACGGCGAGTCGCGGCTCATCCGCTGGCCCGGCAGGTTTTATGGAAGTCATTTGCCAGATGACTAGATTCGACGATCGTTGGCTCAATACGGCGCGATATGATTGAAAATCACCGGACTCCAATTCTAGTCGTATAGAAAGATGATCGGTACCCGCCGGAACTTCAACTTTGCGCGGCGCTCCGGACGATCGCGTCTGAGGGCTCAGAATCACAGCCACCATGCGAGGTGGCCGTGCAATAGGTATTTTCACCGTTGGCGGCCCATCAGATCTTTCTTTCTCCTTTTCTCGCACACCGTTTGAAGCCAACTCGATCGGGGTAGTCCCGGCAGTGTTTGTTGGTATTGGGAGGTCTACGGGGTCGTCGTGCACAGCGGCCGTTTCAGTTATGCTTTGCGCAGGTTTTAAAATAAAATACCACCCGCCCACGACCGCCAACAGAAGAGCGGCTGCTGCCAAACCGAACCGGAAGACGCGGCCGGTCCACCCGAACCAACGACCGCCATTGGCTATAACGGGCCTAGCTGATAGACCCGACGATGCGTATTCCTGCAGTGCCTTCGCAAAGACGACCCGATCCCTGTGATCGACCGATCGCGTATACTTTTGTTCAAACTTTTCGCGATCTCCTGGGGAAAGTTCGCCGTTGACATACAAATCTATCAGATCCATTTCCGCGGCCTCTAGTGCGTCTGCAAATTCGTCGTGGGTGATGGACAATTCGTCAAGGCGTTCTGCCTCGGCCGCCGAAGCCTGGCCCAGCAGATACGCCGTAATATCTTGAGATTCGGGCTTGATAAAGTCGTTCATAAAGCTTGCATGGAGAATCGCCATCAAATTGATAAGACAATTCTGCGAAATCATTTCATAACTGGCCCCGCGCATTTCCCAACGCACGATTCGAGCGTTCGGCGTATGCGGCAGGCTCTGATGCTGAGCGCGTTGAGCGAAATGGCAAGCCGCTCGGCCATCGAAGATCGGTTCCGTATTTTCACGCCTTCGTTTCCAAAATAGTATCCGAGTATGAGATCGCGATTGCGTTCGTCCAACTTGGACATACATTTGTCGAGGCACTTGAGCATTTCTTCCTTTTTTTCCCGTACCTCGGTGTCCGATGTATTTAGATGTTCATGGCGGTCGATAGTGAGCTTTCCTTCGTCGATTGCCACATTAGTCATGCGAACCGCTCTCATCTGTTCGAGGGATACGAATCGTGCGGTTATATAACAGTAATGCGCTGGTGTATCGACATCGATAGATCCCTCTTCGTCCAATCGCCGTGAAACTCTGTTCAGCGTCTCATCTGCCAATTCCACTGGCGCCGCACAACCCTTGCGCGCGAAATAGCCGGTCAGCCTCCGTTGCATCTCGATATAGGACCCGCCGTTCGATTCGATTCCGTTGTCGAGAAATGCGAGGAATCGCCGGAATGAAGCGGCGGTTGGGCGCCACGTCGGTTTCGACGTCTGCTTGACAGATATTTCGGCCACATTCCGCAGATTAACAGCAAGGTGGATTCTTCACAAATAAGTTTTTGAAAGGTTTTGTAGTGAAGTGCAAAAGGTGGGAAGTCGGAAAGCGGAGCTTTCAAGGTTCAACGATTGCCTTACGGCGTATGTGGAGCCAAATCTATGACTGACAACCGATACGGTGTGGATCTCACAAATATTTCTATAACCGGCGGTCAACTATTGTCTAACGCCATCCCGCATTGGATGTGATTACCGTACATGGGGGAAACCGCCCTGCTTCCTTTCGGTTTCGTCACCGCAAATGTTGCGTGACAATTGTGTCTCAAATCTTCTCGACTAGGTAAAAATGAATGGAAACTGGATCAAAAAATGCGCCGAAGGTTAGATTTACGAGCTGGTTTAGTTTCGTGGCGGCGCTCAGATATAGGTTTGCTGGACAATTTGCGTCTGGCGCACGATAGGCGGGTCTTCTCAGGCGACGGGGCCCCGCGGTCGCAATGGCGCAGCGAGATGATACGTTGAGCCTGACAGATAGCTGCCGCGGGGTTGGCAAATCGGAGAAGCAAGGCGGAAAATAGCTAGAGGCATAATGATTAAACTTGATTCATCGACTTGCAGTCGATTCGAAACCGTTTCGTCCCGCGAATGGCTTGAGTCCAATGGGATTGGCGGTTATGCTTCGTCGAGTATTTGCGGCGCCAATACGCGGCGCTACCACGGCCTTCTGGTCGCCGCTACAAATCCGCCGCTCGGCCGCAAGGTGCTGCTCTCAAAATTTGAAGAGACGGTGATCGTCGATGGGGAACCCTACGAGATCTCGTGCAATCAATATCGCGGCAAGATACATCCTGATGGCTATAAGTTTTTGAGAGAGTTTCGACTGGACCCGTTTCCGATTTGGATTTTCGACGTCGCCGGCGTGAAGATCGAAAAAAGGCTTTTCATGGTCCACGGCGAGAATGCTACCGTTGTTTGCTGGTCGATCAAAAACCCAACAAAATCATCAACATCAAAACGGATCGAATTGGAACTAAAGCCGCTTCTCGCCTTTCGCGATCACCATCATCTCAGGCACGAAGATGGGGAATTTAACGGCGACTATTCAATAGCCGAGAATTTGGTTTCAGTTGAGCCGTATGCAGAAATGCCGCGGCTACATCTTGCTAATAATGCGAGTTCTATCGACCCGTCAGGGCACTGGTATCGAAATTTTGAATACGCGATAGAGCGGGAACGTGGTTTTGATTTTACCGAAGACTTGTTCCAGCCCTTCAGGATGCGTTTTGACCTTGCTGCCGATGCCGCGGTAATTGCGTCGACCGAGCCAAAGCAAATCAACGACACGGCGGCGCTCGAAGCGTCAGAAATTTCCCGTCGAGTCGGGCTGGTAACGATAGCCGGCGCGACGGACGAATTTCAAAAGCAGCTCGTTCTTGCGGCAGATCAATTCATAGTGTCGCGCGGCGCGGGAAAGACCGTCATCGCAGGCTATCATTGGTTTTCCGATTGGGG
>JBKJJR010000355.1:0-5552 GCA_046597835.1 Pyrinomonadaceae bacterium | reverse complement strand
ATGCCGGCGCGAGTGATGTTCGCGGTTGCAACCGCCGAGCCCATCGGCAGCAATGCAAGGGTTAACATTGCTGTTGTTGACACGGACGGTAAAGTTTTGGGGTTTTTCAGGCAGTTTGACGCTCCTATTTTCGGGTTCGATGTTGCAGTGCAAAAGGCGCGCTCGGTCAATTTCATGTCGCGGCCTGATGCGGCTTCGAAATTGTCCGCCGCCGGATTTAGCTCTTATGTCACTCGTGCAACTGCCGATAATATTCAGCTCAACGGATTGATCGCATTCAGCGACCGAGGATTTGGATTTCTGCATCGGCCGCTTTTTCCTGACGGAATAAATGGGACACAGGCCGGGCCGTTCAGTACCTCGCTTGCCGACTTCAGCCCTTTCAATAACGGCCTGCAAGTTGATCTGGTAAAAAACGCCCTCCTTACTATGCCGATATGCCGAGGTTCCGGAAGAGAGAAAAGAACGATGCTGCCGCCGTGCCCGTGCACATTGGTTCCGGAACTAAAGAACGGGCTGCAGATATTTGCAGGCGGCATTCCGATCTATCGCGGCAACACCCTGATCGGAGCCGTCGGCGTTAGCGGTGACGGAATTGAACAAGACGATCTGATCGCGGCCGGCGGAGCGCAGCTATTTCCGCCGCCGGAAGCGATGCGGTCTGATAAATTCTTTGTACGCGGAGTTCGGCTTCCCTTTGTAAAGTTTCCGCCGCGTCCCTTTTTGCCCTAAAACAAATGCGTCGTTCTTGCCTGCAAATTCTTATCGGTTTGCTCGCTTTATTCTGCTGCAATTCGTTTCTTGCGCAGGCAGAACCGGCGGCAGCGGGCTCGTTTATTGTCAGCGGGCGGGTTAAGGTCGGCTCAAAAAACATTTCACTTAAGAAAAAGAGGTTTTACCTTTTTCGCGGCGGCCGCGAGGCTAATAGATCATTGATCGAAAGGCTCACGTCGGCAAATGTAACCTCACGTGATTGTTTTTATTGCCGTTTAAATGCCAGCCCGGAATTTATGGGGTGGCTGATGTCGGGCGACTGTGAATCTGTTCACTGCCGCGAGATCACAACAGAGGACATTGCAAAGGTTCCTGAGTTTCAGGCGGCATACCGGAAAGGTTTACAGCCTTTCAAAAAAAAGCCGGACTTGGCCCGCAGATGGCTGGTCACAAATCTCGATCCGGGCTTTCGCTCCGGTTTTTACGACGCACGAAAGATACTTCTCAAAGATTTTCAAAAGGACCTAGTGCAAACGGCCATGACCGACAACGGTTCGACAGCGCTGGCGTATTTTTTGAATATACCCTTGAACAGTTCGGTTGAGAAGTTTGTTTACACAAATATATTCCCGATCGAGATCGGTGAAAAAAGTTACGTCTGGGTCTGCGAGGTCGATGTCGGCAAGGACAAGAAAACGCCCATCCTCGAGGCGCCGGAAACCAGCAAGGTAATTAAAAGATGTGAGATCATCGTCCGTGATTTGCCCGTCTGCTCCGCGGGCACCTGTGATCAGAAATGAAATGCCGGCTCAGATCATTCTTTATCGGTTTAGCCGCGTTAGTCATCGCCGGCATTTTTTTGAACGTGTCACAAGCACAAAAGACCTTTTCGCACACAACGCCGAAGCACCGCGAAGGAAAATACAGCGACTGCAAAGTTTGCCACACGCTGCCGACCAGAAACTGGGCGTCGCCTCGTGCGAATAACGAGTACCCGTTTCCTGACGTAAGAAATTTTCCGTTTAATGAGCCCGGCACCAAAGCCGGGAAGCACACGACGTGTGTCGGATGCCATGCGGCAGATTTTTATAAACCGAGTTTCTGCCTCGGATGTCATACTTTAAGCGGGCCGAAAGCGAATGCCGCCAACGTGCGCCCGTTCCCCAATAGATCTAACGGAACGCAATTCACGACTATCTTCCCGCACGACGTTCACCAGGACGTTATCGCGTCAAACAAGCGGCGAAATAATGTTGCTGTGGGACATTTTGTATGGGCTGCTTATTCGCCAACGCCCGATGATAAAACGACTGAATTTTACAACTGCTCTGTATGCCATAAAGCTCCGAGCAAAACGCCGCAATGGGCAGCCCGCATTCCAGTTAGCGACGAGAAACCGATGCCCGCAAAAAAGGACGATCCCAAACCTACGGCGGTTTATTTCAAAGACGTCCCGACAGATCATGCGTCTTGTTTTACGTGTCACTATCAGCGCATAAAACCGATCTCAACGGATTGTTCGGGTTGTCATAAACTCTCGGACCTACGCTCGACGCCATCAAATATGGTCGAGCGGTCGTCATTGAAATTTAATCATGAACAGTTGGACAAGGAAGACCCTACGAAAAGGGTGCATGCGAAGGATTGCATGACTTGTCATCTCACGATCGCCCGCAGCTCTGATTTGCAAATTCTAAAAAACACCTCTAAATCCGACGTTCCGTTCGCAACATGTGTTTCGTGTCACGGAGAAGGCGGATTAAAGAATATAACCAAAGAAATAGACGCGCGAACAAAAGATAAGGCATATCAGTGTAATTATTGTCACACGTCAACGATCGGCCGATACTCAATACCAAAGAGCCATCGCGAATAATGTTATAACGATGAAAAGCGGAACGCGTTCAAAACAATTGTTGAGAGCTTTGCTCGTTTTTGGCACGATCGCGCTTTTTATACCAGCCTGCATAAAGCAGGCTCAGCGTTTGCAACCCGCCATTACTTCAGCCGACACTCCCGACCCTGTACCGGCTCGATTTTCCACGAAAACCTTTGCGGCTTTTTCGCATAAGATCCCAGAACATATGCAGTTTGCCTGTAATACCTGCCATTCCCGTGAACTAAATGGCGTGAACAGCCAACTAGGAGGGCACGAATCCTGTATCGGCTGCCATATGAACGAGTGGATCGCCGAGGAGCAAGCGGTCTGCATTGTTTGCCATACGGATCTGAACTCAAAAGATCCTCCGGTCAGAGCTTTTCCCGTTAAATTCAAAGAGGGGTTTAATACCGTATTCGATCACGGTGACCATGACGACGACGCCGGTAAGCCGGCCGAAGGCTGTGCGGCTTGCCATGAACCTTCCGGACGGGGCAAAACGATACCGTCAGGGTTTGAGACCCATTCAACTTGTTATACCTGCCACACGGCTGAGAATAAGAACGATTCCTGTAGTTTGTGCCATAAATCGGCGGAATATATAAGGACATTGCCCTCGCAATATAGTCCACGCATCATTTTTAGTCACAGAGACCACACCCGCGAAAGCTGTAATGAATGCCACAGAGTGCAGCCGGGCAAAATGCAGGGGCGGCAAGTGACAAGCATTGCCACTCTCGAACACCGCACAACTCCCGGGTTCAATTGTCTTCAATGCCATAACGGCCGCAGCGCCTTTTCCGGCAACAATCCGGCAAACCTAAATTGCAACCGGTGTCATACAGATATGGTTATTACGCTGCCTTCCGAAACTTATTCCGACACTGCCGAAGAAGCACCGGCAGAGAATTGACCCTTTATTGCGGCAGGCCTTAGTTTCGATGCGTTTCCAAGATAGCTTATGGCCGGGCAGCCCAAAAATATTGACATTAAATCTTATTGGAGTTTTAATAACCCTATTATGAAAAATACCGCTAAATTGATCACGATCTCTGTTTTTGCGCTCGTTGCTCTATTTATTTTACTTAGCAGCAGCGAGCTTTCCCGGATCGGTGCGGCTGTGTTTTCAGATACGAGGGCCGAATATATGCGGTCAAATGACGAGAGCAGAATGCTCATTAGCACCCCGACCCCTGCTTCAGCAAAAATGCCGACAGCGGCCGCTACCAAAACTCCGGCGGCGACAACGCTCGCGAATTCCGCGGCTAACACAAGTGCCGCCTCTGCCTCAGGGGGAAAGGCAATCAAGAAGTCATTCGTACTCGGCTCGGACAGCCAATCGGAATACGGCGAAGCGGCTTTCGATCATGAAAATCATGCTTTTAAGAACTACAGCCCTGACGGCAAATCGGTTCTCGGATGTGTAGAATGCCATCACACGGATCAGCCAAAATCAGCTTTAAAGCCGCCCCTGTTGACTCCGGAACGCGACGAGATCTTGACAATGGCTGTCTTTCAAAAATCCAGCCAAAAGGTTAAAGGGTGCAGGGACTGCCATTTTCAAGACGGCAACCTTCCCGACGGAAAAACTATGCCGACGGCCAACAACAAAGACCTGAACAACCAACTTGCGTATCATCTCAATTGCAACACTTGTCACGATGCGGCGTCTAAGCTGCGGCCCGACCTCAAAGCGAAAAACAAGACATTTGCAACCTCAAAAGACTGCGCGGTTTGCCACAAAGTAAATTAACGGATGCCACTTAGAGAGTGCAGTAACTGCAGCGAGACGGTTGACGAGGCCAAGGCGTTCTGCCCGGGCTGCGGCAATGCGCTTGTCGAGGAAGAACGGCCAACAACAACCGCTTTTCAGAAATTAGACCACACTGTTCAGTTCGGCCAGACAATGTACAACCAGATGCTCGAGGACATGGGGCTCAATATTTCCGATACCCCAACTCCAAATGAAAACCGCATCGAGGTTATCAACCCGATAGAATCGGATATCTCTGTACCTCCCGCAAGAACTAGCAATGCCCCGCCGGCATTGCTGCCATTGGAAATTGTCAATGAAGCCAACACGTCACGCAATTTCATAGCGTATATCTTGGGCGCTTTAGCTGTTATCATTCTTTTACCGATCGCAGTCGTCTCGGCCATACTTTTTCTTCGATATTTGGCCGCGCTGGTTCCCTTGAAGTAGATTTTCAGATCAGCCCGATAGATAATCAAATCCATCATGCCGCGTGTAATCGCAAATCACGAGCAGATAGTCGAAGCATTTCAGAATGTTGATATCGTATCTGAACTTGTCGAAAAACTGCCCAACGGCGAGTTTCGAAACGAGCTCGACATGGACATTATTTTGTTTGGCCGCAACTATCGCGGCAAGCAGGTCGGCCCGTACTCGCGCCTGCTCGACTTTCTTCCCGGCGAAACTATAATCCAGGCAAACACTTGGGAAAGCAGCATTTTTTACGTCCTCGTTCGGGGCGATCTCGAAGCCTCTATCACCGAACCGGATGGCCAGCGAAAAAAAGTCGGTTCTGTGCTGGCGGGAAATTCGTTTGGGGAAATGGCATTGCTTTCCGGCACGCCGCGAACTGCGACAGTTGCGGTAGCAGACGGATCCGCTCCCGCCCTCGTTCTTGAATTCACACGTCCTGCAATTCGTCTTTTGAGAAAGCTGCCGAAATTCGGTAGGGCGCTGGACCGCAATTATCGAAATTACGGGCTGACCCTCACGCTGAATGAATTCAAAGATTTCGCCCAACGCGATCTCGAACCGGCCGTGCTTCAGCGCCTCAATGACGCAGCACGCTTTGCAGTCTATGAAAAGGATCACGTTTTGTTCCGCGAAGGCGACCCTGTAAACCGGGTCCTATTTGTCCGAAACGGCTGGATACAGCGCACAAGCGGCGTCGAATTTAACCCAAAGGCTGCCGATCTTTTGCTCGAA
>JBKJJR010000185.1:0-2557 GCA_046597835.1 Pyrinomonadaceae bacterium | reverse complement strand
AGTCATTATTCCCAAAATTACGGCCGCCACTATCAATGTGGGAAGCATTGATGACGAAGTTCGGTCGTCGGTCAGCACCTCGGGCCTGTGAAATTTCACATTCTCAATGTCGCCTTCGGTTTCATACAACAGCCTTGCGTAATCAGCTAGGGCCTCCTGTTCATCCACCCCGACGTACTTTGCAAAGGATTTAACAAAGCCGCGATTGAATATACCGCCGGGCAATGGGCGGTAGTCGTCGTTTTCGATCGACTCTATATAAAGCGGTGAAATGCGGGTCTGTTCGGCGACCTCGCCGATCTTTATCCCTTTCGCTTCGCGGGCTTGCCGCAATTTTGTACCGAGCGTTAATGACATTTCTCGATCCTGCCGACGCCTAACCCTCAACAAGACAGCGTCTTTGAGTTGAAATATAGCCCTCAACCGAGGGCAATGTCAATTGATTCCTTTTGTCTCGCTGTCTCGAAGTGGAATAATGGCGTTAAGTCGTGCATGTTCCGTTCCGGAACATTGGAACAAGTGGAACAAACCCGACGCCTGTATTTTGGCATTGACGATAAGTTATATTACTATCATTAGAGTAATCCAACTTGTGAGGAATAATAAATGAGTTTAGAGGCTCTCGGAATGGTTGAAACGAAAGGCTTTGTGGGCGCTGTCGAGGCTGCCGATGCAATGGTAAAAGCTGCAAATGTTAAACTTATCGGCAAGGAATATATCGGCGCGGGGTATGTGACGATATTTGTTCGCGGCGACGTAGGAGCTGTAAAAGCGGCGACCGATGCAGGCGCGGCTGCTGCGCGCCGTGTCGGTGAATTGATAAGCGTTCACGTCATCCCGCGTCCGCACGGCGAGGTCGAACGTGTCCTGCCAAAAGGCGGAGCCGTAGGCTATAGTCCTGACGAAAAGTCGCTACAGGGCGGCGGACGCCAGCTCGGCGAAGGCGATCCTACGTCCTCGGGAACCGGCTCGCAACAAGGCGGTAAGACAAAGACTAGATAGGAAAAGGTACGAATTACGAATGTCGAATTTCGATCTAATTTGAGATTCGTAATTAGACATTCGTTATTTCGGACATATGGGTGATAAGGATCTAGTTGCTCAACAGGAAGCACGCGACGCGGTCGAGGCCGCGTCGTTTGCCTTTCAGTCTGTCGCGAAACTGGATCAGGCCAAGATCGACGAGATCTGTGAGGCGATGTCACAAGCCGCTCTCGCCGATGCCGGCCGCCTTGGCAAATTGGCTCACGAGGAGACAGGATTTGGAAAGGCGGAGGATAAACGTGAGAAAAACCGGTTCGCGGCAGAGGATGTTTGGAATTATTTTCGTGGTCTCAAAACGGTCGGTGTAGTTTCCGACTCAAAAAGCATCGTCGAGATCGCGAGCCCGCGTGGCGTTGTGGCCGCGATCATTCCTTCTACAAATCCCACATCCACGGCGATTTTTAAGATTATAATTGCTATAAAATCGCGCAATACAATTGTCCTTTCACCGCATCCGTCTGCTGCGGGATGCATAGCCGAAACAACCCGTATCATGCGCGAAGCCGCGATAAAACATGGATTGTCTGCTGACGCGATAATCTGTCTTACGACATCGACCATAGAGGGTACCGAAGCCCTGATGAAAAACAAAAAGACGGCTGTCATTCTTGCGACAGGCGGCACGGGACTAGTGCGAGCAGCATACTCGTCCGGGAAACCGGCGTTTGGCGTTGGTCCGGGCAATGTGCCGGTTTTTATTGAACGTTCGGCAAATATTGAAAAAGCGGTTTCAGATATTTTGACGAGCACCTGTTTCGACAACGGAACAATTTGTGCTTCTGAACAATCGGTAGTGGTTGATGCTCCGGTCGCGGCACAGGTAAGAGAGCAGTTCAAGCTTCAAGGCGGCCATTTTTTAAACCAGCATGAGTCAGATGCCGTTGCAAAAGTGCTTTTAACGCCGCAGCGAACCTTAAATGCCGCGATAGTTGGTAAATCAGCGAAATTCATTGCCGATCTGGCGGGCATTTCCATTCCTGAGGGAACAAGATGCCTGCTTGCTGATTGCGGAGGCGTCGGGCGCGATTATCCATGGTCGATCGAGAAATTGTCGCCGACGCTCGCGTTCTTTGTCGCCGACGGTGTTGAAGCGGGTGCAAACCGTTGCCAGGAAATACTTCAATTTGGCGGCATGGGGCACACGGCAGGAATGCATTCGCAGGACCGCCAGGCTGCGATCGCTTATGGGGAGCAGATGCCTGCGGCGCGGGTTATCATCAATTCGCCGACGACGCATGGTGCGATCGGTTTTTCTACAGATCTCGCTCCGTCGATGACGCTCGGCTGCGGCTCATGGGGCGGAAATGTGACGTCGGATAATATTTCGCCTCATCATCTGATGGACATAAAACGAGTGGCGTTCGAAACGAAACCGGTGAATAATCAGTCGGCAGTCGGCAGTCAGGAGTCGGCAGTTCGTCATGCTCCAAGACGGGAAGATATTGCTGCGATCGTTGATAGTTTTTTAAGTCACAAAATGGCTCAGGCACCGGTGGCTGATCCGCTAAAGCCT
>JBKJJR010000031.1:0-4940 GCA_046597835.1 Pyrinomonadaceae bacterium | reverse complement strand
CTCGTTCGATGTTCCCGATTACACCGCACAGGTGGACGCGCTCGGTACGCTGCGATTTTTAGACGCGATCCGGGAGACGGGCCTGAGAGAAGTAAAGTTTTACCAGGCATCGACGTCCGAGTTGTTCGGTAAGGTGCAGGAAACGCCGCAAACAGAAACGACTCCTTTCTATCCGCGTTCGTCATACGGCGTCTCAAAGCTTTTTGCCTATTGGATGATCATTAATTATCGCGAGGCATACAATATCTTTGCTAGTAACGGAATTCTTTTCAATCATGAATCGCCGCGTCGGGGTAACACATTTGTAACTAAAAAGATCACGCGTGAGATCGCTCGTCTCGTCCACGGGAAAGGCGGTCGAATAGTTCTTGGAAATCTCGATGCAAAAAGGGACTGGGGTTATGCGCCGGAATATTGTGAAGGCATGTGGCGCATTTTGCAGCATAGCGAAGCCGATGATTTTGTACTTGCCACGGGTGAATCGCACTCGGTTCGCGAGTTCGTAGAAAGGACCTTCGCGCATCTTGGAATAGATATCGGCTGGGCGGGAAGCGGCGCTGATGAGAAAGGAGTTATCCGCAGTATTGATGAAGCGGTATTTGAAGAAGCCGCTGGAGCAAAGAATTGTTTTGTCCGTGTCAATGATGTTGCTGTCGAGATCAGCCCAACTTACTATCGACTGACTGAGGTTGATTCGTTGATCGGCAACGCATCAAAGGCCGAAAAAGATCTCGGTTGGAAGGCAGTGACAAGATTTGACGAGCTTATAAAAATTATGATCGAAGCCGATCTGAAATTCGAAAGAATTTCGCCAGCCGATTCATGATCCCGGATGAAAGTGAAAAAACTTGAGATCATCACACCTGTTCACAATCGCCGCGAAGAGACCCTGCAATGCCTAAGAAGTCTTGCTCGGAACGATGCTACAGGCTTGCGGGTTCATGTCATCATTGTCGATGACGGATCGACCGACGGCACGGTTGAGGCTGTCAGCGCGACTTTTCCGGATGTTGAGATTGTTCGAGGCGACGGTAATCTCTGGTATACCGCCGGAACGAATCGGGGATTAGAAGCGGCACTTCGTCACGAACCGGATTATATTCTCGCCATAAATAACGACTCGATCTTCGACGAAAAGTGCATTTCGAGTTTGATCGAATGTGCCGAAAAGTATCCTCGGTCGATCGTTGGCCCGCTACTCCTCGATTGGTCCGTGCCCCATAGAATCTTTCAGGTCGCCCCACGCTGGGAATTTTGGTGCGGAGGTTATCGACATTGGTTCAGCCAGACGGTCTGGACCGTCCCTGATCGGCCTTGGGCGGTTGAGTTAATAGTTGGCAACTGTGTATTATTTCCGGCTGCGGCTGTGAGGGAAGTGGGCTATATGGACGAGAAACGGCTTGTCCAATATGGCGATGCTGAATATACGCCACGAATGAGGCGCCGCGGCTGGCGTTTACTCATAGAACCGCGCGCCAGAATGTTTTGTAAGCCCAACGACCCGGCAACCGGATTTCGCAAGCTGCCGCTTACAAAAAAATTTAGGCATTTTTTCTTTGATCCGGCCAGCCCGTACAGCTTCCGGCGTCGGGTTTATGCCAGCTTCGGTGGGGCTCCTAATTTTGTCGAAGGCGTTTTAGCAATTCCTATCTATTATTTTCGATTGCTTATCGGAAAGAACGTCGAAGGCATGTGGGCATTGAAGCAGCCGGAAGAACCACTATCGAAAACTTTTTCAGCGGCTGTGATTGATACAGAGAACATGACCACATGCGGGAAATAATATACGTCTGGAATTATCGAGAATGGGGCGGAGCTCAGATATATTTTCTGTCGTTAATGAAAGAAGCAAAAGTCTCATATCGTGTGACGGCTTTGTTGCCGTCTGATTCTGAGCCACAGATCTTGCAATATTTAACGTCGCTAGAAATTCCGTTCGAGTTTTTGCCGCCATCGCCAAAGCTAAATACTTCACGGGGATTGATCGCAAAATTAAGGCGTCGTTTTATCGTACTGCGATCGGAAAACAAATTGGTACGCAACATTCTCTCTCGCAGTGCCGTGACAGACACGATCGTCCATATCGATCTCGGTTTTTGGCAGTCTTTCTTTGCACTGTTCCGGCTTTGCACGAAGACGAATGTTTTTGTGACGGTGCATACCGGGCTGCCGGGTTACACTGGCTGGCGAGCCTTGCGCTGGAAGATAAAAGGTATCATTCTCAGCCGCTTTTCGAGCTTTCATATAATCGCTTCTAACAAGGAAGCAAAAGAAAGCCTTAAACCATATATCGATCCGTATAAATTCGAGCGGATCGAGGTCACGTATTCAGGCATTGAGCCGCTCGAAATAAGCGGCGTAACGGAAAGATCGAGGGGTAAAACTGAGACACGGAAAAGATACGGATTGCCGCAGAACGAACTGATCTTGATGACCGTTGGCCAATTCATCGAACGTAAAGGTTGTTGGGTTTTACTGGAATGTTTAAGGCAGCTAAAGTACGCGGATGAAACGTTTCATTTCGTATGGCTGTCCACGACGCTTCCAGACACGGGAACTTTGAACCGGATCGAAACCTACGGTCTCGGTGATTCATTTCGGCTAATGGACACTGAAGAGATAGGCGAAACGCGTAATGATCTGTTGACTCTTTTAAGCAGCGCCGATGCATTCATCTTGGCAAGTTTGCAAGAAGGTCTGCCGATAGCGTTGATCGAGGCAATGGCTCTTGGTTTGCCCTGTATAGCGACGAGCGTCAACGCCATTCCCGAAGCCATCGAAAACGGGCAAAATGGATTATTAGTGTCGCCAAATGATCCGGTCCAACTTCAGGAAGCTATCGCTGTGCTTTTGGATGATCCTGATCAAAGAGAAATCCTCGGCATCGCCGCGAAAAGGACTGCATTTGAAAAATTCAACGGGCAAATTACTGCGGAACGAACACTAAAACTTTACGAGGCCGTATGGAAAGCGGATGATCAGCAAGGTAGAATCGTGCATTAGTATTATTTTATGAAGGTTGTCATTTTATGCGGTGGACAGGGAACTCGCCTTCGCGAACAAACCGAGACGATACCAAAACCGATGGTCGAGATCGGCGGCAAGCCGATCCTTTGGCATATAATGAAGATCTATTCGCATTTCGGCCTGAATGAATTTGTCCTGTGTCTCGGTTATAAGAGTGAAGTTATCAAGCAATATTTTGCCAATCGTCAGAATGACGGCAGCAATAACGACTGGAAGGTTTCATTGATCGAAACAGGCGAAAATGCACAAACTGGAGCTCGCGTTTTTAGGGTCCGTGATCAGCTCAGAAGAGAAACGTTTTGTTTGACTTACGGCGACGGGCTGGGCAGTATCGACATTCGTGCTTTGCTTGAGTTTCATAAAAACCACGGTAAAATGGCTACCGTTACCGGCGTTCGGCCGCCAAGCCGTTTTGGCGAACTAAAGCTTGACGGCGATAAGGTCGTGGCCTTTGCCGAAAAACCCCAAGTGACCGAAAGCTTTATCAATGGCGGCTTTTTTGTCATTGAGCCTTCATTTATCGAACGCTATCTTTCGGACAACGACGATCTGACGCTTGAACGCGAACCACTCCAGCGTGTCGCAGCGGACGGCCAGTTGATGATGTATCCTCACACCGGATTTTGGCTGCCCATGGACACTTACCGCGAATGGAAGATGCTCGAAGAAATGTGGGATAACGGTACCGCCGAATGGCGAATGTGGGATTAAGAAATGGAACTGAATCCAAAATTTTGGCTTGACCGGCGTGTTTTTGTCACCGGAGCGACGGGCCTTTTGGGAAGCTGGCTCACGCGAAAGCTAGTCGATCTCGGTGCCGATGTTGTCGTCCTGATACGCGACTGGGTGACGGAATCGGAGTTGTTTCGGAATAATGCGATTGCAGACGCGACCGTGATTCGCGGCGAGCTGACCGATCAGGAGCTTCTCGAACGCATCCTCAATGAATACGAGATCGAAACTGTTTTTCACGCCGCTGCCCAGACGATAGTTGGTACCGCAAATCGAAACCCCATTTCGACCTTTGAATCGAACATTCGCGGGACATGGTGCCTTTTGGAAGCCGTCCGCGGGTCAGACCTAATCAAACAGGTTGTCGTCGCATCGTCCGACAAAGCTTACGGCGAACACGAGGAACTTCCTTATCGCGAGGAGGCTCCACTACAAGGCAAACATCCATACGACGTGAGCAAATCCTGTGCGGATCTGATCTCGCAAAGTTACGCACACACCTTCGATCTGCCAGTGTGTATTACGCGTTGCGGCAACTTATTCGGTGGCGGCGATCTTAACTGGAACCGACTAATTCCCGGCACGATCCGCTCTGCGATCCGGGGCGAGTCGCCAATCATCCGCAGCGACGGCACTTTTATCCGCGATTATTTTTATGTCGAAGATGCCGCTCTTGCTTATCTGATGCTGGCCGAAAAAATGGCCGACAATCCGGACATTCGCGGTGAAGCGTTCAATTTCAGCAATGAGATTCAAGTAAATGTTCTCGATCTGACACTCAAAATATTAAACCTGATGAACCGCAACGACCTGACGCCAAAAATACTAAGCCAAGCCAACAACGAGATCGAGCATCAATATCTGAGTGCCGAAAAGGCACGCAACATTCTCGGTTGGAGACCGGAATTTACGCTGGACGATGGGCTTCGACGAACGATCGGCTGGTACAGAAGCCTTTTCGCGGAAAAATCATAAATCATGTCGAATCCGGCGCTGAGTAGAATACTTGTAACCGGAGGCACCGGATTTATCGGCCGTTATGTTGTGGATCTGCTTATTTCTGATGGGTTTCGACCGTTAGTCACAACATTTAACGAAACCCGTGCAGACGATCCTCATCTTGATGTTGTCCAAGTTGACCTGACCAATGCGGAAAAAACGAATGACCTCATCGATTCATA
>JBKJJR010000023.1:0-5345 GCA_046597835.1 Pyrinomonadaceae bacterium | reverse complement strand
AAAAAAGCGAGCTGTCGGCCGCACAACTACTGGTCCAGGTAAAAGCGGTTTCATCTGCCTCGTAAGTATCGTACGCGAAGCATTAAATGATGCGTTATCGGTTACCGAAATTGGCCGCGACGTGGGCATACGAACTAAAACCGTTGGGATCAGCGGCGATAACTGCTGTTTTGAGATAGGAGATGAAAAACTAGTCAGCGTCGTCTCAATCACCGTAAACTGCCTGAAGTTCGGTTTAGGAATTACGGGCGCTGGTAAAGCCTTAATACGGTTAACCACATCGCTCGGAACCTCTAACCATTCACTTACCAAAAATCCTCGCGCTGTGTCGGGGAGCTTAATGATTTTAGGTACGCCGACGATCGATCTCTGATTTGTCGAAGTCTGCGCTAAGGTCGCCACTTTAGTTTCGCTGATAGGTTTGGCTGTTGTACCAATTGCGGTGATGGCCGTTTTCGCGGGAGCAACAAAGTCCCGCGATGTTGAAACAGGCTGTACGATGGCGGCCGGCACTTCGGCTTTTGTGAGCACAGCGTCCGCAGTTTCCGAAGCCAACATCGCATCCGCCGCCGATTGGGGTTTTGTGTCAATTTCGTTGGCTGCAAGCGGGCCGGTTGCCACGAGCCGGTCTGCAGGAATACTTAGCACTGCAAACATAGCAACAAACGTCAAAATGATATTTTTAATAACCATAAGGTTCACCAGAGAGAATTTAATCTAGCCGCAAACGGCATTTTTACCTAGATCGGTCAGACCGACTTAACCAAGATTTTTGAGCGACCGAGCCCATGAGCGCATTCGAACAATTCTGCGGTCGTCATTGGAACTAAAAACGACGCCTTCGGGCCGAAGTTCCGTCAGCCAGCCGTCAAAAAAAACCGTCCCCACGGGAAAACTAACCGTCTTTCCCGCCGCCTGAGAAAAAAACATTACTTCCTGCTGCCCGTTGCCGCCGTCCACAACACCAACAGGCGTCAGATCTTCGATCGCAAAAACATGCGGATCCAGGGTAGTCTCGCCGGCGATGATCGACCGGGACAACCAATTCTCATACCGTTCCTTTGTCGCATCCATCGGAACAGTCACCGATCCCGATGGGCCGGAAATAATCATTCCCTTACCGGAATTTCCCGAAATAACCGTCGAAGTTTTCGGTAACGCGGTGGCTACACTTTTGGATGCCACCGTCGCAGGTGCACTGGACGACAAGGAGACAATTGAAGCGCTGCTAAGCCCGCCGCGGTCAAAAAACGGATCTTTGACCTCCTGCGCGTAAGGTTCTTCATTGGAGGCGAGAACCTTGGCGAGGTCATCAGCGATCTTAGGGATATCCACGTCCGGCTTGATCTCTTCGTTGACCTGCACAGCCGGCGATGCGTTACGATTAAATCCGGACAAGAGGTCATAGGCCAAAAAGGCCATAAAGAATAATACAAATGAAACGGCGAAGAGGCCGGCGACCTTTAGAGCGAGTCCGGCAGACGAATTGCGAACGGGTACGAATTTTTCTTGATTGATCATTTCGGCTCGCCTCCCTGATTCATTGCGATATCCTTTGGAAGCCCCGGCATCTCAGCCGGCGGCGGAGCGTGAAACGCAACAAGCGTAAATCCCGCTGAAACGGAATTTTTCATGGAAACAACAGAGTAATCGCGTATCAACAAAATCCTTGGCATTCGCGAAATATCTGCGAAAAATCTCACAACCTGCGGGTACGGCCCGGTCACGATGGCGGGGATCTCTCGTTCATACAATTTGGCAGCGGCCGCGGATTTCACCGACTGTTTTACCGCCTGAAGCCCCGTTAGCGTAACACCGTTTCGTTGAGCAGCGGCCTCGACCTGTCCCAAGACGTCCGAAACTTCGGTTTCCTCCGGCAAAAGCGGCTTGGCTTCGCCGTAAAGATCGACAACCTTTTTGAATTGAGCCCGAAATTGCGGCTCGTTGGCTAGCGTCTTTTCCGTTTTTTCGTTTTCTTGCTCTTTTGCAGCTACCTCTTTCTTATACTCGCTGTTTGAAACAATGTATGGATCTAGCAAGTAGGAGTAAAGCAAATAGCCAACACCCATCGATAACGCCGCCATAACGAAAATAGTCAGAAAAGGGCCGCGCCGCACCGATTCACGGTAAATACCGTCAATGACGCTGTCAAACGCACTTGATTTATTGCCTTTTTTCATAAAAGTCTTCAGTCGTCGCTGTTAATTCTAAACCGCCGGCTTTGGTGCGGCCGGTGCGGGTGTAGTAGCCTGCCCCGGCTGGCTTGCCGGTGTCGGTTTCGGCACAAATTGAGCTACCGGAACATAATTGCCCTTAATGCTCCAGGCGACCACGCCCGGAGCCGTCTTTTCCACGCCGCTTAGTGTTGATCCGCTAATTGTTGGCAATTTTGACTGACTCGTAGCTACCGAAACTGCAGAAAGTTCCTGGACTTCATAAGCAAGATCACTGAACAGCCGACTTCCACTCTCTGCACCGCCGGCGAACTCAAGCGATTTAAGAAACAGGGCGACGGAATCCTTGTTGCGCGAAAAGCCCTTCATCTCGACGGCTCCGGTCGGCGCCAATTTCATGTCCGATACATAAAATGCTGGATCGATATTAAACGGGTAATTTGGATCCAATTGATACAAAAGCCCGATCCCCACGGGCTGCTGCTTACGCAGTTTGCTCACTTCGGTGATAAATTCTTTGTACCACTTGAGATTTGCTTCATAAGACTTGCGCCTTTCGAGTGCCGGACGCAGTTCGTCGGTCTTCGCCATCGCGTTCATATCGCGCCATGAGGTCATTAGCGACGAGGCAAGGAGATAGGCAATAAGAGCGAAGATGCAGCCAGCTACGACGACCGGAGCCGCCAGCATCGTCATTAGCGCACGGTTTTTGCGTTCCTGAAGTCTTGCCTGCTCGCCGCGATGCCGCTCTGCCCGGCCGATGTCTGCGGCCACTAGAATGTCGTTAGCAAGATTGATCGGCGGCAATATCTCTGCACCGGCAACAGATCGTTCGCCAAAAGCATAGGAACCAAGGAGCAACCCGGCGGCAATGGCTTCGTCCACTGGCTTATTCAGGGCGACAAACTCGATCCCGGTTTTTGCAGCGTAATCCCTGGCGACCGTCGCAGCAGCTTCGGAAAGGCCATGCTCGGTAGCCCATACAACCTGCGCGTAGCTCGTCAACTGCAAATTGTCGAGCTTATCCTGCGATAACTGAAGTGTAAGCTGGTCAAATGCCTGTCGAATGTATTCGTCAGCCCGACCATCAGCACCAGATTTCGCGGCCACCCCGCCTCCAGTGCCTTGCCTAGCCCGCTGTGCTCTTACCTTTATGTCGTCCGGTGCTAAAAATGCATATTCGCTAAAAAGCCCGGCCTGCGGGCTCCACAAACCGAAACTGTACCCAGCACTAGTAAGAACGAGAAACGCCGTAACCTCAGAGCCTCTGCCGGGATGGAAAGCAGCCTTTCCTTCATTTGTCGTGGTCAGAAAATACCGAGCAGCACACCGCAGCGGAGTCTCAATAGCGAGACTCATCGGCGAACTTGGGCGTTCGCCGGTGAGCGAACGAACTCTTGCCCCGAGGGCCTGAATGTGATGCCTCGGAACTTCAGTCATTGCAACTAACCCGTTTGGCAAACGGCGGATGCAGCAGGCCGTTTCCTCAAGGGACGTTTCAAACACTGGATGCCTGTCCGTACCGAGCAGCATCTGCCTTTCGGCATTCACGAGCCATTCCAGAAGCTCCTCGTCGTTCAGACTTAGCTTTTCACCCTCCAATGCAAGGATGCGCGTACGTTCCGAATATTCGTATGCAGCGGTAAGGTACCTCGTGGTTTTTGACAGTTGCGAACCGGACGCTGACGCCAATGCCGCGTCGGAATCATGACGGGTAATTGCCATTGGAAACGTTCCGGGAACGCCGGATGCTGACGGGGCTGCCCCCACGACTTCGCCGACATTGTTCCACACAGCTGCGAATTGGTCGCGAGAGGATGCGACCTCGGCAAACTCGGGATCAAATTCTACCCCGAATCCAAATTCAGCTTCATTTTTACCAAAGGCACTTTTCATAAAAATCAAACCTCAATAACTTGACGCTAGCGTCCGAACGCCAGCGTTTCGAATGAGCCCATCGATGAATCAGCCGAATTGCGCTGGCCGCAGAGTTCTCTCAACTCATCAACATTAGACGAGATTGAAAGGGCAGTTTCTAAAGTGATCTCGCGCTTGCGAAATAGTCCCGCGAGCGATTGATTGAGCGTCTGCATTCCATACTTCTCCATTCCGGTTTGCATGATCGAATAGATCTGGTGCGTCTTATCTTCGCGGATCAGGTTGCGCACGGCTGAGTTGGGTATTAACACTTCCATTGCCATCACGCGGCCGTTGCCCCGCACCGTCGGCAGCAAAGACTGGCATAATATTCCTTCTAAAACGTTAGAGAGCTGCGTCCTTATCTGCGGCTGCTGGCTCGCCGGGAAAACATCTATGATCCTGCTCACCGTTGAGGCCGCCGTATTTGTATGAAGTGTGGCGAGCGTCAAGTGGCCCGTCTCGGCGACTCGGAGCGCCATCTCGATGGTTTCGATGTCGCGCATTTCGCCAACCAGAACGACATCAGGGTCCTGTCGCAAACCGGACCTCAACGCTTCCGCAAATGAATATGTATCAGAGCCTAATTCGCGTTGAGTCACAACACAATTCTTATGGGTGTGAAGAAACTCGATCGGATCCTCGATGGTTATAATATGCTGGTGACGTGTCGTATTGATGTGATCGATCATCGTCGCCAGCGTCGTCGATTTTCCCGAACCTGTCGGACCTGTTACGAGCACGAGCCCGCGCGGCTTGCGGCACAATTCTTTGGCGACCGACGGCAGTCCCAGAGTCTCAAACGTTCTTATCTCAAAAGGTATGGCGCGAAACACCGCCCCGATTGTATCTTTCTGTGTAAAGATATTTATACGAAATCTGAAAAAGAACTCTTCGATGCCGATCGAGAAATCGAGCTCCCGTTTCGCCTCGAATATCTCTTTTTGCTTGGGGTTAAGAAATGCGAATGAAAGCGCGGCCGTTTCGGCGGCCGTAAGCGGCTCATATCCTTCGAGCGGTACCATTTTTCCGTGGATACGAACGTGCGGAGCGCAGCCTACGCGCAGATGCAAGTCGGAGCCTTCCGCGTCAAGTGTTTTGTTGAGCAGATCTAGAAGCGCGTCCTTTGGGTTAGCAGTGATACTCATAAAAATCCGTCAGTCAATATTCGCTGCAAAAATCATCAACCTCTTCGAAGTGTGCTAAGCCACGAGAAGTAAAGCATGTCTAGTATCCGATCTTAATCTAAAACTG
>JBKJJR010000206.1:0-4609 GCA_046597835.1 Pyrinomonadaceae bacterium | reverse complement strand
CAGGCCGAGTATATCTACGAACAGCCCGCTGCCGAGATCTTCGGCATTCTGCTCCCAAAACATGTCCAAACGCAGATCTACAAAGGTATGATCGAATCGGTTGCATCCGAACAGGGTTCGCGTATGACGGCTATGGATTCGGCGTCCAAGAATGCCGGCGAACTAATTGATACTTTGACCCTCAACATGAACCGCATCCGGCAGGCGGCCATAACAAAAGAAATTATTGAAGTGGTTTCCGGCGCGGCTGCCGCCTAAAACATCATTCGGTTCTGTGAAAGACGACGAGACATTAAAATGGCGCGTAGCGTTTATCGCTTATGCGCCACTTTTATTCTGGATCGGCATTATCTTTTTCATGTCGAGCCCGGAGGCTTCATTTTCCCAAACCTCGCGGATCATCGGCCCGCTGCTTACTTTCTTTTTCCCAAACATGCCCGAGGCGACAAAGGCCATCATTCACGGCTATGTTCGCAAAACTGCCCACTTTACCGAGTATGCCGTGCTTGCATTTCTGGCCTTCAGGGCTTTTACCGGCTCGGCAACTTTTTTGCTGCAAAGGTGGAGTTATATTTTACCTCTTGTCCTAGTCGTTGCCGTAGCTTCGCTCGATGAATTTAACCAGAGTTTTGAAGCCTCACGGACAAGTTCGGTTCTGGACGTGGCGCTCGACGTTTTTGGCGGGACCGTCGCTGTTTTGAGCATGGTGTTCTGGAGGCACCTTGTGCGGAACAGGCATTAGGCTATTCGAGTGATCTCGCCTGTTCGATCAGACTCGGAATCAAGACGGACTCGGGAAGCGTTGGCCAATGTCGCACGGGAAGCTCTCGCTTCATCGCCTTTATTTTGAGGCGAAACGGATTGAATATCGACTTGTAATACAGAAGCCAAAAATCTTCCATGTCATCGCCTTTCGTCGGCATGCATTTATCCGCCGGGGCGCTGAACGTGAGTTTCTCCAGATCCCAATGCCCGCAGCCCTTAGGCGTTAGTATCGAGAATTTCATCGACCCGAACCGCCGTGCAAAAAAAGGAGTTGCCCGCTCAACCGTCCAATGCTGCGGTTCGTGCCAGGCGGTGAAAATTTCCTCGCCGTACAGTTCAACACGGCGAAATCGCACAAAAGCGTGGAACTTATGCACGTCGCGGTTGACTGCTTTTTCCATCAATCGAGCCTCCCGCACGTCTTTATCCGATTCGACGGCCAGCAAATTACGATTCTCGTAAACAAGTCGAAACAAAATACGGTACAGCAAGGGCCATTTTCCTGCATTGTCGAAGCACGCCGCAGCTTTCGCCAGCGCAACAAATCCACTTGGTATAGTAATTTGTGGGTCTGAGACTGTCGGCAACGCATCAATATCAAACAAGCTTGCAGCGTCCTGCGCTGTCCATAGGATCTCGTTTGGCCGCACGCCATTTGCCACCAAAGAGCGGGCAGCTCGGCGCCAACTTTCAAAATCATTTTCGATCTCAACGCATATCATCGCTAGATCTCTCCCGTGATCGCCGTAGAAACGATTTGCTGTTCGCCAAAAAGCGACGGCTGCACAACCTTTTGTTTCACAAGTGAAGGTAGCTTTCCGCTGTCGAGCAGAAAGACGTCGGTATTGTGATCGGCGGTCGTGATAAACCACTTGGCCCGAGACAAGCTGACCCGAAGCCGCGCAAGATCGTCAAGCCGCAGCCGGTGAAAGCGGCGAATATTCAAAATGCGCCCCACGTTGCGCACGCCGATGCCCGGAACACGGAGCAGCAAACTTTTGGATGCCCGATTTACATCGACCGGGAAAAGGCTTCGATGCCGTAGCGCCCACGCGAGCTTCGGATCGTTCTCGAGATCGAGATTTCCCCCGTCTAGCCCTTGTGTTACTTCGTGCGCCGCAAAACCATAATTTCTAATCAGCCAATCGGCTTCGTAAAGACGATGTTCGCGCATCGGCGGCGTCTTCTCGCGCCGCAAGGTAGGATCCGTAAAATCTGCTGGCGAAAATGCCGAATAATAAACGCGGCGAAGCTGAAATTTTTTATACAGTGCCTCGGCCTTTGTCAGTATCGTCGAGTCAGTGCTTTCGCTGGCCCCGACGACGATCTGAGTCGATTGTCCGGCTCTCGCAAACTCCGCCTTTTTTCCACGATCGCAGGCCTCGTCGATGCCAAGTTTTACTACCGCCATCGTGTTTTCGATCTCGACTATCGTCTTTTCCGGCGCAAGTTTGTCGAGGTCCGTTTGCACCGGCATTTCGATATTCGCGCTCAACCTGTCGGCATATTTGCCCGCTTCGAGAAGCAATTCGCGCGACGCACCGGGTACGGCCTTCAGATGAATATAACCGCCGAATGACTCTTCCTCGCGCAAAGTCTTCGCAACCCGGACGAGCTGTTCCATAGTGTAATCGGCGTTTTGAATGATACCCGAACTTAGGAACAGGCCCTCGATATAGTTTCGCTTGTAAAATTCAATTGTCAGCCGCACGACTTCTTCGGGTTTGAATCGCGCCCGTTGTACGCTCGACGATCGTCGATTAACGCAGTAGGAGCAATCCCAAATGCAGACGTTCGTCAGCAACAGTTTCAGCAGCGAGATACAGCGACCGTCGGGTGTGTAACTGTGGCAGATTCCCATGCCCTCCGTGTTGCCGATACCATTTTTCTTTCGTGCCCGCTGCGAACCGCTAGAGGCGCATGAAGCGTCATATTTTGCGGCGTCGGCCAAAATTTCAAGCTTGCGTTTTAGTTCCATCTATAAGAATAATAACCGACATTGCCTTTTAATACAATATTGCATTTAAGAAACATACTTCCAAAATCTCGAACTTTGTGTCATATTTTATCGTAAAGAGTAGCGACAAGGAGATTTGAAAATGAGCATTATTGATAAGATAAAAGACGCCGCAATGAATCAGTTCATCGAGGTCATAGAATGGCTCGATCCGACCCAGGACACGCTGGTTTACCGTTTTCCGGTCGCAGGCCAAGAGATCAAGAACGGGGCGCAGCTAATAGTGCGCGAATCGCAGGCAGCGGTTTTTGTCTTTGAAGGACAAGTTGCAGATGTTTTCACGCCCGGCAAATATGAGATCGATGGCAGCAACACGCCAATACTTACCAAGCTCGAGGCATGGAAATACGGTTTTAATTCGCCCTTCAAATCCGAAGTCTATTTCGTAAACACCAAGCAATTTACCGATATGAAATGGGGCACGTCGAACCCCGTCATGCTCCGCGACGCAGATTTCGGCATCGTCCGCCTTCGTGCCTTTGGTGCTTACAGCCTGCGGGTTGCCGACCCGAGCGAATTTATCAAACAGATCGCCGGAACGAATGCTCATTTTCAAACCGAGGACATTGACGTTCAATTGAAACGGGCGATCGTGACGGAATTCTCGGACGCTTTGGGCGAACTCAAAATTCCCGCTCTCGATCTCGCAGCCCAATACAAAGAGATCGGCGAGCAGATCCGCGGCATGATAAATGAGGATTTCAAGGGCTATGGCCTCGAAGTCACAAAATTCTACGTCGAGAACGTCAGCCTGCCGCCCGAGGTCGAGGCCGCAATGGATAAACGTGCGTCGATGGGAGCCCTTGGCGACGCACAGACATATATGCAATTCCAGGCGGCCGATGCTCTGCGTGACGCCGCACAAAATGAAGGCGGCGGAGCAGGCATTGGAGCGGGCCTCGGAGCCGGCTTCGCGGTCGGCGGCCAGATGGCAAATGTTTTCGGTCAGCAGGCCGGCGGCGGTTCTGGTAGTACAGCAACTGTACCGTGCCCCGCTTGCGGCAAAGCCAATCAGCCCGCGGCAAAGTTCTGCGCCGACTGCGGCGGCAAAATGGAAGCGGCGGGTAAGGTCGAAGTGCCGTGCATAAAATGCGGCGCCTCACTTCGCGAAGGTGCAAAATTCTGCTCCGAATGCGGCACGACCCAGGAAAAAGCAAAATGCAGCAAATGCCAATTTGAACTCGCTCCCGGTGCGAAATTCTGCCCCGAATGCGGAACGAAGACTGAATAAATGAGTTACGAATGTCGACTTACGAATTACGAGCCCTTCGCTCCTTCAATTCGTAAGTCGAAATTCGTAATTCGTAATTAAATCTATGGCCATCAGCCCAGAACTTTTAGAGATACTCCGATGTCCTCAGTGCAGATCCGAACTGCAGATCGACGACGCCCAAACGCGTTTGAAATGCCTCAACGCCGAATGCTGTCTCGTTTACCCGATCCGCGATGAGATCCCAGTAATGCTCGTCGAGGAAGCAACGGTCGAGAAATAATGCGCCCGCCTGAGATCGATTGGCGATCGGTAAAGCGCATTCTCATCGTCAAGCTGCGGTCGATCGGCGACACCGTTTTGTCCACGCCCTCGCTCATCGCCCTCAAACGATTTTTACCAAACGCCGAGATCGACATCCTGCTCGAAGACTGGGTTGCTCCGGTACTCGATGGATTCGACGGCGTAAATGTCATCGCTGTCGGCCCGACGTTTGGCGAACGTATGCGCGCGGCGCTCAAATTACGGAGCCGGCACTACGATATCGCATTCAACTTGCATGGCGGAACGACCGCAACCTTTTTTGTCCGTGCAAGCGGAGCGCGGCATCGGGTCGG
>JBKJJR010000167.1:0-3076 GCA_046597835.1 Pyrinomonadaceae bacterium | reverse complement strand
CCCGGCCTTTGCAAACGCCCAAAAATCCGGTGCGAACGGGATCCTCGGCAATTCACGCTTCAGATTCGCGGCGTATCGCTCGCGGTAATCAGGATGATGCAGGATCGCGTAGGTGTAATAAAAAATGTCCCACTTGGCGATTGACGTGTCGCTGTAGTTCTCGCGAAACTGCTCTAACGCCCAATCGGTAATATTCTCGCGGCGGTTCGTTCCGTCTTCGTTGTAGGTGTAGAAAGGAAATGTTTGGCCAGCCCGTCCACCGATTCCATGATCTGGGATGAGGTGGGTCGCAATTACACTAAATGGAACCTGAGTGTGGTTTGTTACGCACATCACCATATTTTCTTGTTCCACTTCCTCTATCGGCAAAATTCTAGGAAATTGGCCTCGTCTGTGAATCAGTAGTTCGTCGAAGTAAAGTATTTTTTTTGTAAAGAACCGATAGGCCGAGCTGCGGAACTTGTTTTCATCAATTCTGGCCAAGTTCCCAACCAATAAATCCTGCTTTAAACTGCTGGACCAACTGATTTTAGTTGGGTCCGCCGTGACAAATGAATCAAGGCTTCGTGCATCTCTTTTTTCGGCTTGCCATCGGCGAACGTCATGATTATAAGTTTCTGTGATTTGCACGACACTGCTCCTAAGCCGTTCAAACTGGAAATTGTATACCCAGTCATCCCGCGTCGTCTCAATACCTCTACTGTAGTTTCGGAAGATTGCATTTTCTGCGACGTCTTTATTTTTTGTTTCCTGATTACCTATCGGCGCAAAACTATGAAACTCACTCTGCATCCCGGTAGTCAACCACGTATTCCGTTCGTCCGGGACGATATTCCGAAATCTGATGTTATTTAACGACTCAGAATCGTTAAGAAACTTCTTTTTCGCCAATGATGGAAGATAGTCGGCGACCTGATAAACGGAAACATCGGCCTTTTCGTTCGTTCCTTTCCGTCTGACGAGGATGGTTATTCCCACACCAACTCGGATTAAGTCATCGAATACATTTCCACCTTCTTTCCTTCGGCGCTCACCGGCTGTCCGAGCGTTTCCCTTCAAATCAACGTGATAAATCAAATTGAAATCGTTCACTAGGTGCTTACGCATTCCATCGAACGCGATTCCGTCGAGAAATCCGTTGTTCGTGACAAACGCAACAATACCCTCATTCTTTATCCGGTCGGAAGCCCATCTCATCGCCTTCACATATGGGTCAGAGAGTGCGTTTTTATTCGTTGCTTTTGAATCCCTACCGTAAGTATCTGCCACACGAGCGTCAATCGACTTATATTTACGATTCTTATTATTATCGTTTTCGTTTACCTGGCCTACATTGTAAGGCGGATTTCCAATGACGACCGTAATCGGCGAACGCTTTTGCCGCTGGATACGCGCCGTATTTTCTTCCGTCATAAAACCGAGCGCATGCTGGGCTTGTTCCGCCATGTCGAATGTATCGACAAGGCAAATTCCCTCGAACGGTTCGTATTTACCAACTTTTTCAAAATACTCGTGTTCAATATTCATCGAGGCGATGTAATACGGCAGCAGCATGACTTCGTTGCAATGGAGTTCGTGCTTGTATTTATGTTCGAGCGAGGTTTTTTTGATCGCGTCGATAATATGGATTATAAAATTGCCGGTGCCGACAAACGGGTCGAGAACGTGGACGTTTTCATCCGAGAGCGATTTGCCGAATTCCTTTTGCAGAATTTCCTCAACCGATCTGACCATGAAATTGACTATCGGCTGCGGCGTGTAAACGATGCCGTGCGTGTCGGCGACATCAACAGCAAAGCCCTGGAAAAAGCGTTCGTAAACATTGTTGAGAAATGTCTGCTTTTCGGCAAATGTCTCGACTGCGTTGGCCCGGTGTTCGAGCGCTTTGTAAAAATGATCGAAACGGCTCAGAAATTCCTCGCGGCTAAACGATTGCGAAGTGAGGGCAAGGATAACCTGCTCGATCTCTTTGGCAATGACGTTGCGTGACGTAAATTCTGAGTTGCGAAAAACCGTGCGAAAAATACGTTCGGTCAGAATATGCTGAATGAGCATTTCCTCGACCGCTTTTTCCGATAGATTTGGGTTTATCGACGACCGGCAAAGCTCATAAAAAGCTGCGAACGCCTCTTGAAACGCTTTGTTGTTTACCTTTGCATCGTCGAGGACCTTTAAGAGAGCTTCGCCAAGTTCGGGAAGCTGTTCGCGAAACTTCGCCTCGGCCTGCACCCATTCTTCGAAGGCAGGCGGCTCGTAATCAAAGAACCGCTCAAGCAGGCGAATGAGTTCGTCGGGTTTTAGCAGATCAAACTCGCCGACCTCTTTTTCGTTTTGATAAAGGATCGCTCTCCCCGGTTCCTGAAAGATGATGTTGTCTCTCGGATAGCCAACGGCGAATTTCTTCTTTACTTCGGCCTTTAGATCGTCCTTTTCATCCTTTGCTTCCCAATAGCCGAACGGCAAACCCCATGGATCGACAACCGCTCCGTCGATGCGGAGCGATCTGCCTTTTACTTTCTTTGGGTATTGCTGGACGAGCGTCCCTTTAACCTGTTTTGCCGCCGTGTCGAGCAACGTTGCAAATGCCGGACTGACATTTCCCTCGTTAAAGAGTCCGTGCTGGCCAATGTTATGGAGCGAATTGTGATATTCGGTGATCGCTTTGTGTGTGGGTTTCAGGCTGATCTTTGACATAGGCGGAAAATGAACAAAGGCTTGCTCCACAGATTTTAATGCAGAATCGATCCGATGTCATTTCAGCCGCGGCCAAGCCTCGTATTGCTGATTGGCTTTTGCGCAACGGCAAATCCATTCAGCACATAGGTCGGCGGAGCCCAAATACATAAACATCGGAAAACCCGGCCATTTACGGAAAGTTGCGCCATATCGAGAAAACCACGCCATATCGGGAAAATTGGTATTTCAATTTGTCTTGGAATTCGTTAGCCTGATGCGGGATTATTGCAAATACTGCAATAGCGGCTATTTGATAAACAGAAAGCGGTAAGCGGTCAGCAGTCGGCAATCGGCAGAAAAACAGACTCTGGATCTTCAACTTTGAACCTTGAACCTGGAA